>CANEUJ010000078.1 GCA_947441745.1 Neisseriaceae bacterium
AAAACGTTTTTGAAGCAAACTTTGGTACCAAACTTCATGGATTGTGATTGATCAATTAGGAGATATACTGCCCTTTCTCGCTCTTCTTTATAAATCTTCGTATATGGTTTACCCAAGCGAGCTGTTAGTGACCAATGTATAAGCCTGATATCATCATATGGTTGATAAGCTCTTACTTCTTCGAAATCCATCCCTCGTCCACGGGCATGAGATAAATTGCTACCAGATTTGACTTGATTAACTTTTTTACGATTAAATAAATCTATCTTGCTCGCGTAATATCGAAGTGCCAAAAGTTCTTTTATACTAGGAGTTATACCTTGTTGATACATAGTATTACTTTAAAAAATATTAGGGTATAGCGACTAATGTTAAGAGTTTATCAATTACTTGGTCGCTTGTAATGCCTTCGACTTCAGCTTCAAAAGTAAGTAATATTCTATGACGTAATACCTCATGTACCATCAAGTGAACATCATGAGGTGTTACAAAATCACGCCCTTCAAGCCATGCATTAGCTTTTGCGGTTCGTTCTAATGCAATAGTCCCACGAGGACTAGCACCAAAACGAATCCATTTAGCTAGGTCAGCATCATATTTACTTGGGTTTCGGGTCGCTAATATTAGTTGGATTATGTATTCTTCAAGGGCACTACTTAAGTGAATTTTTGATATTTCATCACGTGCAGCAAAGATACTTTCTTGACTTAAATTTGGTTTGTTAATATCAATTTGATTCTCTAGTCGATTGAGTGCCAATATTTGAGCTTCCGCTTTGTAATCTGGGTAGCCGATTTTAACGTATAGCATAAACCTATCTAGTTGAGCTTCAGGTAGTGGGTATGTTCCTTCTTGTTCTATTGGGTTTTGGGTAGCCATTACTAGGAATAAATTTGGTAATTGATAGCTATGTTTACCAATGGTAATTTGACGCTCTCCCATTGCTTCCAAAAGAGCTGATTGTACTTTTGCTGGGGCGCGGTTTATTTCATCAGCTAGGAGGAAGTTATGGAATAAAGGGCCTTGTTGAAATTCAAATTTATGTTCTTCAGGGATATAGATATCGGTTCCAGTAAGATCTGCTGGTAATAAATCAGGGGTAAATTGAATCCTATGGTAAGAGCAATCGATGCATCCCGATAGAGTTTTAATGGCGGTGGTTTTGGCTAATCCAGGAGCTCCCTCAACTAGTAGATGCCCTGAAGATAATAATGCAATAACTAAGCGTTTGGTTAATTCAGGTTGTCCGACAATCTTACTGTCTAAGTAATCTAATAGTTCTTTAAATTTAGCATGTTCTGTCATAAATAATGTCCTTAAAAATATCTTGCGGATATACTGCACGAAAATTATACAGATATTATATATTAACTAATTTGAAATTTTCAAGAGGTAGTTTCGCTGCGTAAATTAAATTTGCTATTTTTATTGATTGTATGATAGAATGGTTTCCTGTTTAAAAATTATTTTTTCATGTATCATCTTAGTTATTTATTTCCATATTTATCTTAGTGTTTTGCCATAAAAATCTTATTTTTATTTTTTATTAATTGTTATTTAAAGGGCATTATATATTATGCAAAAATCATTATTCGTAGCTGGTCTAGACTATTCAATCACAAGTGCTGAATTACAAGAGCTTTTCGCAGCTCATGGAACTGTTACATCTGCTAAAGTTATTACTGACAAATTCACTTCTCAAAGCAAAGGCTTTGGATTTGTAGATATGGAATCACAGGCTGATGCACAAAATTGCATCACTGCTTTAAATTCTACTAGCTACAAAAATCGTAGTTTAGTTGTAAAAGTTAAAGAAGACAAACCAAAAAGCGATAGCGGATATAGTCGCGGTAATCAACGTAGTTGGTAAGAATAAATAAATCCTAAAAAAGCTACTCTTTATAGAGTGGCTTTTTTATATTTCACGCAACACCAAACCTTGATACTTTGGTATAATTAGGGCTAAATAAATTATTAAAGTAAAAATTTATGCAAAATTTTCTAGCTCCAAAATCATTTGAACCGCAAGAGCAACGCATTCTAAAAATTCTTATTGTTATTTCTATATTACTCAAATTATCTTTTCTATTCAATACTGTGTTAAATTCTGATGGTGCATTGTACTCACAAGTGGCTTTTGATATGAGTAGATCTAACTGGTATACTCTAAATGCTTTTGGACGCGAATGGCTTGATAAACCTCATCTTGTATTTTGGGTGAATGCTTTGTTATTTAAGTTATTTAATCCAAATATTTTGATATATAAATTAAGTGCGACCATTGTTCTATTAATCAGTGGTTACTATACGTATTTAATCGCCAAATTACTTTATAATAAGAATGTGGCTTTCTTGTCGGTATTAGTCTATTTTAATTTTTTGGAGATAAATACTAGTTTGGTTGCTCCTAAATTGGAGCCATATCTTTTAGCGTTTATTTGTGCTTCAGTATATTTTTTGTTACAATTTATAATTACAAATAAATACAAGTATTTTATCATTGGAGCTCTATTTTCTGCTTTAGCTGTTATGACCAAAGGTTTTTTTGTTTTATTTATTATATTTAGCCCCTTAGGCTTTATTTATTTCGCTAGTCTATTTATTGATTCAAATGCAAGTAATTCAGTGCTTACTAGTTTTAAAAGTATTAGAAGTTATACTTATATTAAATTACTAATTGCTATAATATTAATACTGGTTTTTAGTAGTCCAGATATCATTGCATTTTGGTTGCAGTTCGGTAATAAAGGGTTGAAATTTTTCTTTTGGGATAGTCAGTTTGGTAGGTTTAATGGTCAGCTTCTAGCGAATGGGGTGAGTAGAGGCTTATTTAGCTATTATAGTGAGCATCTTATCTTGATGCTGGTTGATTTGTTATTGTCAGCATTACCATTTACTTTTATATTTCTATACGCCGTTATTGATTATATAAAGAATTTTAAAAAATTTAACCAACAAAATTTTATTGATTTATTAGTAATTATCCCATTTATTGCTATGCTAATTATTTTTGGACTGTCTCGCTTTTATAACTTCTATTATGCCGCTATTACGATGCCATTTATGGCAATATTTAGTGCGAGTTTTTTATATAGTAAATGGGATAAGAAGTTAAGCAAATTTAATCATTCAATGGTAACATTTGGGATTGTCTTTACAATTCTACTAATTTTAACTAATTTTTTAATTCTACAGCCACTGGTTTTAATAACTAGTATTATTGGAGCGATGGCTTTATTGTTCTTGTATAATAAATTTAATAATCCAAACTTACGCACTATGATTTTTTTAAGTATAGCAATAAACCTGTATATGGTTTTTAACGTTACTACTTATTTTAATTTCTACAAAAAGCATAATATAGGCTATGTAATTGGTAAGGAATTAGCGAAGCTTCCACAATATCCAGTATTTAGTGCTATCCCAAGAGATTTATCTAGCATTAGTTTATTTGATAATAATATAAAAGATATTGCATCTTTTAATCTTGATACTATAGACAAAACTATTCCATGCTATGTTATTGTTGCAAGTAATAATTTTGACAATATAAAATCTCAAATAAGTAAATTGGGGCTTCATTATACTACTATCACCTCTTTTGATGATAGAGACAATCCAACTGTTGAGGATATCTTAGTAAGAAATTTTAGAGGCCCATTTGAGCCATACATAATTAATGTAATTTTAATAAATAATTGAAATACTGAAGAATAACTATGGAATTATTATTTTTAGAGCCGATTTTTAAAGAGCGTATCTGGGGTGGTAGTCGACTTAAGACTGACTTTGGTTTTGATATTCCAAGTAATACTACAGGTGAATGTTGGGCTATAAGTGCTCATAAAAATGGTGCAACTAATATCAAAAATGGGAAGTTTAGTGGTATGTCACTTAAAGACTTATGGATGAATCATAAAGAACTTTTTGGGCAAGGTTTCTCTGTGAGACCTCGAGAGTTTCCTTTGATGGTAAAGATATTAGATGCTAAAGCTGACTTGAGTGTACAGGTGCATCCAGGTGATGCTTATGCCAAAAAATATGAGAATGATTTGGGTAAGGCAGAGTGTTGGTATATTTTAAATGCTACTGGTGATGCAAAAATAATTTATGGACATAGTGCTAAAAATATTGAAGAATTCAAAAATTTAGCTCTTAATAATCAATGGGACAAGCTTTTAACTAGTGTAAAAATACATACTGGGGATTTTTTTGATGTACCAACTGGTACGGTACATGCTGTAGGTGCTGGAGCTCTAATTCTTGAAGTGCAACAGTCATCAGATACTACTTATCGCTTATATGACTATGGAAGAACAGACGATAGCGGTAATCTACGTGAATTGCATCTTGATAAATCGTTTGCAGTTATCAAAGCACCTCATAAATCTAGTAATAATGATATAGAGGTAATTGCTCTTGATAATGAATCTACTTTGACAGTTTTGACCAGCAATAAGCACTTTGAGGTACAAAAGTTATTTGTTCAAGGTAATTTGTGTTTTATGAACAACGCCAAATATTTATTGGTATGTGCAATTGATGGTGAGGCAGTGATTAATGGTTATAAAGTGAAAAAAGGAGACAGTTTTATTGTCCCCAATCAGATTAAAGATCTTGATATCATTGGTGAAATTAGCCTTATTATTACTAAAGAGGCTAATTAATAATTATTTAGATAGTTCACTAATTACATCGTGCATGTTTTTTGATAATTTTTTAACAAAAATAATAAATATTATCGCAAATATTGTTACTACAATACCAATTGCCCCAAACAATATTTGATAACCATGTAAAATTTCAAAATTTGATGTTGCTTTTGTACTATCAATAGTACCGTATCCAGCAGCCATACCACCTAATCTTTGTCCAAACGCGGTTGTTACAAACCAAATTGCTTGAGCAAATCCACCAAGGCGTACGGGGATAAGTTTTGATACCATAGATAGCCCAATAGCTGATACTAATAATTCACCAAGAGAGTATAATCCATAACCCAAAAATAACCAAATCATAGATATGGTTCCATTGCTATCAGAAAAATAACAGCTTCCAGCAAGAACTAAATAAGCAAAGCCACATACCAATAATCCAAAAGCGAATTTACTAGGTATACTTATTGGTCTGCCACTTTGTTCAGATTTTGTATACATATTAGCTAGTATTGGTGATAATAAAAAGATATACAATGGATTAAAACTTTGAGTTACTTCTGGTGGAATATTAATACCAAATAAATCAATTCTTACATTATGAACAGCAAAAAGAGTCAGTGATGTTGACATTTGCATATACATTAGCCAGAATAAAAGAGATTGAGCCAGTAATAAAAATGCAATGGTCATACCTTTTTGCTCGATTGCATTTACTTTTGATCTAACTACAAAATAAATCAAAAATACTATAGTAACAACGGTGAATAGAATTATTTTTGATAGTGCGGGATCTTTAAGTAATAACCCAAGTTCATATGCAGCAACTACTGCAATTGCAGCAATTACTAGCATCGTAAAAAACTTATTTCCAGCTTTACGACCTGTTTCATTGTCATTTTTTATAAGGTTTTTTCTTAAGATGAAATATGAGAGTAGGGCAATAAACATACCCACTCCACATATGCCAATACCAAAGCTGTAAGAAGTTTTAGCTGCTACAAATGGTATTATAATCATACTAAAGAAACTACCTAGATTTATAGACATATAAAAATATGTAAATGCAGAATCTAGCCTTGGATCATTCGGTGCAAAACATCTTTGTACAAAATTTCCAGCATTAGTTTTGAAGAAAATATTTCCAACCAATACCATTCCCATACTCCAATAGAGTAATTGAACGTTTTGAACAAATGCAAAGCTACTATATCCTACCATTAAAAATATTATACCTAAGAAATAAGTGCGTCTAAAACCTAGTACTTTATCACCAAGATAACCACCTATGATTAGTAGAGCGTATAATAGTGCTGAAAATGAACTAAAAAGATTGGTTGCTTCATGTTCTTTAAGTCCAAAATTTTGGATAAAAAATAGCACAGCAACAGCCTGTAGCCCATAAAAAGCAAAGCGTTCCCAAAACTCAATAAAAAAAATAGTATAAAATGTTTTTGGCATATGCCAGAAACCACTTTTTATCTCATGAGGGTTAACTATTTCTTCAAATGCTGTCATAGTACTGCTACCTTTTAAAAAAATTAAACATTGCTTGTATTTTATCATAATTAGTACTATTTAAAATGAAAATTGTCCATGCAAAGTTACATTGATTGTATATATTATGCTATAATTACTTATTATTATCTCACAAAAGTGATTTAGTATATTATCCAACCGGGGGTGACATGGCTTCGACGGGGGTAGCAAAGCACCAGAGCGCATACCGTGATCTCAGTTACACGTAAAACATTGTAAAACTATAAATGCAAACAATAAATTTGCTAACTTAGTAGCGTCTAACGACGATGCTATGTTACTAGCGGCTTAGTTCCGCTAACGCTGCCTTAGTTCGTCTATCGATTGAGTAACAGCGTCAGACAGATAGACTGTGGTATTATTTGACTACTTGTTAGTACCAAGATAAATAGTAGTTAGCCAGAGACTAAGCCTGTATAGCCGGCGTAGTTTAGGTGAAATACAAAAGACTATACTAAGTATGTAGTACTCGTTGTAGAGGACTTTCGGACGCGGGTTCAATTCCCGCCACCTCCACCATCTATTTATCTAATAAGATTTAATAGCGTCCAATAAACCTAATAAAATCAAGCGTTAGGCAGTACCCATCGTTTAACAGTTCTTTCAAGAATAAAAAGCAATAGACAAAATATAATAGTTATCAAAATATACATGTTTGTATACTGACAATTAGAATTAATTGTACTTGTTTGAATGCTGTATAATTATGGATATTTAAAATTTATCACAAGCATTATAAGATTTATTGAGTAACAAATTCACTATTGATGATTTTTAATAAATCCTCAAATAATTTTGACAAGTTAATATAGGAAGAAGATGTCTTTATACAAAAACCTCAAACTAGCTAAAAGCGAAGAAGATGTAAAAGATATTTATATTAAGGCTTTAGGGTTAAAGGGATACACGAAAGGCTTGATTGACATTGTAACAAAAGAAATATGGTTTGAAGCTAAAGATACAGGCAGGCACTCAAGTTATGCCATGTTTACCCAACTACTGCACTATGTTCAAGTAGCTTTAAACGCAGGTGATGAACTACCACCATTTTTAGCTGTAATTGATACCGAAAAAGCGGCGATTATGAAAACTGATGACGTGTTACCATTTCTTAAAAAGAAAACGGTTAAATGGGGTAAGTCGGCAAGTGCATACACACCTGAGGCATTATCTGAAATATCCGCCTATATTGGTACGCATTTTGTATCGTTCAAAATATCCACACATGAAGACGAATTTATAAGCACAGTTAAAAACGCTATAAAATCAGGTGACATTATACGTACACCAATTACCCCTGATAATTTAAAACAAGTTTTTGATAAATGGGTAAATATGATCGGGCATGAAATAGTTGGAGTTAAAGAAGAAAATTATGCATTATTGTTTTTTGCGGACATAATGCATGACGGCACGGCGTCAACG
>CANEUJ010000079.1 GCA_947441745.1 Neisseriaceae bacterium
ACTCATTAGGCAGTGTATTTTTTTCAACAATTAATGAATGATAACGCCCCGCTTTAAATGGTAGACTTACGTTTTTAAATATTAGTCCATTATTATGGAAGATTAGACTATCTTTACCATGTAGAGGCTCGCTTGCTCGATCAACAGTACCACCAAAAGCCACACCAATAGCCTGATGCCCAAGACATACACCAAGTAGTGGGGTATTAGCTCCTAGGTTTTTAATGATATCAATACATATTCCTGCATTTTCAGGTCGCCCAGGGCCAGGAGATAATATAATTCCTAAAGGGTTTAATTCTCTAATCTCATCAATAGTAATAGCGTCATTACGGATAACTTTGACATTATCGGTAATAATTGCTAATGCTTGATATAGATTATAAGTAAAACTATCATAATTATCAATAATGAGTATCATTCTATTAATCCTCCATTTGCTAGTTCAAGAGCCTTGATTACTCCAAGAGCTTTTAATTTTGTTTCTTCTGCTTCTTTTTGAGGTACTGAATCAAGAACAATACCCGCACCAGTTCTTACTTCAACATAATCTGGATAAATTAATGCTGTTCTAATTGTAATTGCGCTAGTTATATCACCTTTTTCATCAATCATCATTATTGAGCCACCATATATTCCACGCTTTGAGGTTTCTAATTCATCAATAATTTCCATAGCCCGAATCTTTGGAGCTCCTGATAACGTTCCTGCGGGTAATATTGCCTTTAAAGCATCAAGTGGATTATATTTACTATCTAACTCTCCAATTACACGAGAAACTATATGACTAACATGAGAATACGCTTTTATGGACTTATATTCTGATACTTTTACCGTGCCAGGCTTTGATACAAACCCCACATCATTACGTGCTAAATCAACAAGCATAACATGCTCGGCATTTTCTTTAGGATCAGATAAAAGGATATTTATATCATCACCTGCCTTACAAGTTCCAGCTATTGGTATTGTTTCGATAATACCATTTTTTACACCAACTAAGAGTTCTGGTGAAGCACTAGCAATCGAAAACCCATCTTCTTCAAAGAATGTCAGATATGGAGTTGGGCTAATTTGACGTAGAGCTCGATAAATATCAAAAGCTTTAGCATCTACTTTAGCACTAAATACTCGTGATAGTACAACTTGAAAGATATCACCAGCTTTGATGTATTCTTGTGCCATACGTACCATATCCATAAATTCATCATCAGTTATATTAGTGGTAACCTTTAATGGTGTTGCAACTCTAAATTTGAGCACCTGAGATGGATTTAAGGATTTTTTTACTATCTCATCAAGCTCACCTTCAGATCCTTCATGACGAAAGATAAGCGTCTTTGAATTATGGTCAAATGCAATAATAGTCTGATAAATATGAAATAAAAAATCTGGGGTTTGCTTTGGAGCATGTCTATCTGGTATTTTTTCTTTTAACCTAACAGCATCATAAGCCACAAAGCCAAAAGATTTTCTAGAAACTGAAAACTGTCTTAAATAATCATAAGGATTACCCGAAAATGTCGTTTTAGTACCATTAATATCTATAGTTATACTATTAGCAATTGCACTAAATGTTGCTAGCGGGTTAATTCCAATAAATGAGTATTTACCATAGCCTTCATCATGTGCAGACTCAAACATACAAGAACCAACCCCACCAAGGGTGCTATATACTTGTATTGGAGTAAGCTCATCATAATGAATCTCTCGTTTTATTATCTTACCGAGTGGATAGTGTAACAACTTATCCATAACTTAACTCTCCATATTCCTAATCAATTTTTAAAATATCTTTTATATTTTTAGGATAAAGTTTTAATAAATTAGCACCGCGACTCACATTAGCAATACTCACTCCCAAGTCTTTTGCTATCTCTCTTTGCGTTTTAGCCCCAATAAGTAATTCATTTATTATGTTAAACCTTTTTGCAAACTCTTCTTTTTCTGAAATAGTTAAAAAAACCTCAAAAAACTTGGCTAACTCTTTAGTGTTTGATTGCTTGTGGCATATATCTAAAAACCCACCCCAACCATCGTTATTGCTATATGACATTATTAACTCCAAATATGTTATGACGTAATGATACATCATAACAAGCTGGTATGTCAAATTTTTTAGATTTACTCCGTCATCGCAACCATTGAACCACATCATCCCAGCATTTTAATACGTCATACCAGCACCACATTCGTCATACCAGCACCACATTCGTCATACCAGCGTAGGCTGGTATCCATGCCCTTGCTCTATCTTTTCTTTTAGGGCATGGATTCCAAATGCTATCGAGACAGCATCATGTTTATGTTTGGAATGACGGAGTAATCATCATCTCATCAACGTGTCTGTCATACCAGCACCACATTCGTCATACCAGCGCAGGCTGGTATCCATGCCCTTGCTCTATCTTTTCTTTTAGGGCATGGATTCCAAACGCTATCGAGACAGCATCATGTTTATGTTTGGAATGACGGAGTAATCGTCACCACATCAACGTGTCCGTCATACCAGCACCACATTCGTCATACCAGCGCAGGCTGGTATCCATGCCCTAAATATTATAAAAACATTTAATTTATAGAACCTGATCAACATTATTAATAGTTTTATACTCTATTCCAAGGGCATTAATAAAATGTATCTTACCGCAGCGAGTTTTGTCTTTTTCTAAAGCTCGACCATTGCTATCAAAATTTTCGCCCTTAGTCTCAGCAATAAAATAAACGTTATCTTTTCCTTCTTCATTAAGTAACAAAGCCCAATCGGGGTTGTATTTACCAAGTGGAGTATTTACTTTGAACCAACTTGGTAGTTTGGTAATTAATTTAACCCGATCCTGAGAGATCGCATTTTTTAGAAAATCAAACTCAATCTTTGAATCATAACGTAGCACATCAAATAGAAACTTACTAGCAAGTTGATCTGATGAAACCCCAAGAGCTTCTGCATCAGCAATATTACTATTATCTGATGAGTCACTATATCCATAATCCAAATCCTGCTCGATTAAACTTTGAGAGTAGTACCCCAGAGTATTAACAATACCATCTGCCAAGTTAAGATCTGATATTTTTTGATATTTTATCCCATCGACCAATAGCTTGGTTTTGGTATCATTTATAGTTTTTGCGGTTTCCTCGATAAACGTTGTAGCATTTAATTTAAACATATTTAACTTAACTGTATCAATTTTTCTTAAAATAAGAATAACTGTTTTTCGAGTAAGTCCAGTTGCCAAAACCAATTTGGTAACTAAATCTAATTGTTCTGTATTATGTATAACTATACTATCACTATGCATTAATTCTGTTGCAATTCCAGAAGCATCAATATTCATTTTAACTCTTGCAACTTTGGCTGTCAGTATACTTATATCTAACTTCAAATTAATTTCTGTAACTACCTTACTTACCAGCTCCTCAGTATTTAATTTAACTGAGTAAATAGTTTTATGGCTAATTTTCTTCCATAGGTCTCTAAACTCGGTAGAGGCATAGACTCTTGGGTTAAGTTTAATTTCAACTTTATTCCTTTGGTTTTCAATGGGTAATTTTTTACATAACTTCGTGAGTACAGCTTCAACAATTGGACTATACGACTTCAAATACTCCTGATGTAGCTCCAATAGTCCTGCTTTTAGAGCTTTCAATCCTTTTTGGGTTATTTTATTATCGCTATCTATATAATGACTCGTTTTCAATTCATCATGAATAGATGTTGAAATATTTCGTGCCATTTCAAGATCCATACCCTTATCAGTTTGTAATAGTTGATTCACAAACTTCAAAGGATAGATATTACCAAACTTAATATTAGCATCTTGTTCATACTCTCTCTCAAGATTTGTCGCGAATGAATGGTACGACTCACCAGCAATTACTGTTAAAGTATTAATTTTGTCATCTTTAACACGCATCCCTTCTGAGTTTACACATAGTCGTAGACCTCGCCCAACTTGCTGACGCCTTTTAAATATATTGTTACTATCTTGTAATACACATACTTGAAATACGTTTGGATTGTCCCAGCCTTCTTTTAGTGCCGAATGCGAAAAAATAAATCTCATAGGAGTTTTTTGATCAAGTAATTTTTCTTTTTCTTTCATTATTAGTTGATATGCCGCCAATGCATCCTGAGTATCTTCTTTACTATCTTTATAGACACCTTTTTTATCTTGGGCAAAATATCCATCATGAATTTTGTTTAATTCATCTTCATTAGTTAAATCTATCCCAAAGGAATTACGGCATAATTCGATATATTTTCTACCATCTGATGTATCAAGTACAAATTTTAGTTGTTCTATAAAGAGTTTAGCAAGCCATCCATCAGTCTTAGAATCTTTTGCATATTGACGATAATCTGCTACTTTATTTATAAAAAACAAGCTTAATACTTTAATATTCTGCCTTGCTAAACGTAGTTCACGCTTAATATGGTTTTCTATTGTCAATCTAAGCATTATACTAGTTTTTTGTTCGATATTTTCTTCATTACCAATTGAATCACCAATAGCAATTTCATAATCTAAATTAGCTAATTTTAGTCCATAATCACGGCTAAAATCTTCCACTATGCAACTAGTATAGGCATCATTATTTGTCTTAAGCTGTAGATCTGTTCCTTTAGGGATTTTTTTAAATATTTTTCTAGTTTTTTTGCCTTTAAGATCTTGAATATCTAATTCTAAAGTCAGTTCCAGCTTTGATGTAATTTCAATTACCTTAATATACGGCTTACTACCATTAGATGCAAATGGTGCATCTTCAATACTCGCCACTTCAATTTGCTTAACCAATTTTCTATCATAAGCGTCCAGTGCATCAAGCTTGTACACTTGGTTATATATTTCTCGGTGAGTAGCAGAATACCGAAGAATAAATAACGGTGCTAACTCTTTAATTGCATTTTTAGCATTAATAGTATTATCCACCGATTGTGGTTCATCAATAATTACTACGGGTCTAACGGCTGTGATTAACTCAATTGGTGTGTATTCGCCAGTTTTATCTTTGCAATGATAAATAATATTTTCGGCTTTATTAAATGCTGCAATAGTCATTACCATAATTTGAATAGCATTAGTAGTCGCAAAATCTCTTACTTGTCCAGATTTGCTACTGTCGTATTGATAATAATTATAACTCACATTATTAAATTCTGACTTAAAGTGTTCCTCAGTAATTTCAAGTGATTTGAGTGTTCCGGTACGAATGGCATCACTTGGTACTACTATAATAAATTTGGTTATCCCATAGAGCTTGTTGAGTTCAAATATAGTGCGAAGATAAACATAAGTCTTCCCTGTACCAGTTTCCATTTCCAAGCCGAAGTTGGCAATATCTGCATAATCACCATAATAAAGCTCACTTGAGATGTTTTCTAAATTATTAGATAGTTGCACACTTTGTAGATTTTCTAATAATTTATCATTATCAATCTGTAAGCCATTAGCTACTACATCAAAACTTAAAATTTCATTTTGATTTGCTAATTGACTACTTCTATCCAATATAGTCATGCCATTAAATAGGGCAACAGTACTATTTACAGCCTGTAGCTGAAAGTCTTGGTTTTCAAATTTTAATTTCATATATTTCACCAGTAATATCATGATTTTATTTATATTTTAACTTCTATTGCAACATTCCAAAATGTAAAAAATTTGCAACTTATTTCAATTATGTACTATAATAACGTTAATTGGGATTGCGAAGTCGCGATCGGTAATAAGTCTCTGAGCGTTCTCGGGGGCTTTTTATTTTCTAACATCCCATTATCAATCCATGATTTATATAATTACCGCTACTGTCACTTAGAAACTTTTTAGATATAATTTCAAACCCCCTATTAGCCTGATTCGGTCGCATAATTTTTAACCCGATAGGTCGTGCAATTAAATCTGCAATTTGTAACCCTGCACAATTAGTCTGCTTACTTGCCATACGAAGTTTTAAACCATACTCAACATATTCACATATCCGTCTAAAAGCCAATTCTAAATCAGCATCTTCGTTTTTACCACGTTTTTCTACAATAATATAATTTAGTTGATCAGTAGTAACCGATTTTTCTTTTAAAAAATATATAAACTGTTCAATACATGACTTCATAGCCAATTCATAAGGGTTATCGGGGGTCAAATATTTTTCTTTAAGCTTTATTTTGTCAATGACACAACTAATTAAAGTAAATTTAGCATTATTAATAATTTGCCAATAATCATCCATGAATTTAGCTTGTGATTCTTTATTAAAGATATTAAAATCAGCATGCTTTCTACGAATGTCGCTCTCATGAAAAATAACCTTATCATGTCCAAAATACTTAAGCTTTAAATCAGTTATTTGTTGAATAACCTGCAAATAGTCAGACTTTTTAAACACACAAAAAGCTAATACAAAAACAGGATATTCTTTATTTATATTACCTAGTGAATGATCGCCACTCTCGTCAACATAAACTATGTAATCACTAAATTGTTGATTATTCATATACTCCCCTAAACTATTCTAATTTGTAATGGATTATCTTTATTTTGTAACTGTTCAAGCGTTGCTAATGTGTTAAGTTTCACTTCATCACTGTTAAAACAATCATCTTTGACAATTACTAGAGTTAGTGCATATTTGAGTATCTGGGTTGCAAAATTTGGTTTTACATTATCATCCAATACAGCCAATACAAATGGTTTACCATCAGTATTTATTAAAGCGTAACATTTAGTTCCACCGATATCAAGAATTGTTTGGCGATAATCTAAGCTATATCCCTGCTTTAAAACTAACTCATAGAATAAATCAAGTGTAGAACGCCCAGTAACCAGCAAATTATCAGCAAACATATCTTTACTATCAAAGGGTTTAACATTTGAGGTATCTAGTTTAAAAACCTTAAATCCAATATCTGGGGCAATCGTTTGGCTGTCATTCACCAGTAAGTCATTAGATTTATGTTTAGCTTGCAATTCACTAAGTATTTTGTCCCCTGCTCTACGTATTCGCTCCTTACCAATCTCACAAATATTTTTATAACCAGCTTTTTTAGCCTCACTATCATCAGGAGTTACCTCAGGTAATTGGACACATATATATCTACGGTTACCTCCATCTTCGGCATTTACTTTCATCAAAGCATGAGCCGACGAGGCGGAACCAGAAAAAAAATCTAACATTGTAAAATCATTAGCGGGTATAAGTTTAATTAGATATTCCAGCATGTCAACATTTTTGGGATTGTCAAAGGCACCCTGCAAATTTAATAATTCACTTAAGGTAGATGTGCCATCATTTGTTGAGTATTCAATAATACTTCTCGAATTTGACTCAGTAATGACGCGGTATACAAGCTTACCATTTTCAGTTTTTACATCATTTGGATTAATAAAGGTTCGCTTTTTTACTGCGTAAGAGTTTTTTTTGCCAGTTATAACGATGTTATTTATTTCATCTCTAAACTTATCAATTGACCATGTCCAACAACCTAATTTCCCTCTCACTTCTGGAGGGCGAATAGGAATAAATCCTATAGCCATTAATTCGCTATTTCCATAGTAAACTTCATCTAAATTATTTGATAATTTTGCCAACTCCTTATCGTAATCTTCTTCAGGAAT
>CANEUJ010000080.1 GCA_947441745.1 Neisseriaceae bacterium
CAACGTTAGTTAGTAGTTCTTTATTTAGACGATCACGAATCTGACGACTGGTTACAAATTTACCTTCAGTTCCTGCTAGTGGTGAAGTATTTACTTGGAATGTCATACTTAGTGTTGGTTCGTCAATTTTTAGCATTGGTAATGGTTCTGGATTATTAACATCACAAATTGTTTCACCAATACCGATATTTTCAATACCATTGATAAGTACGATATCACCAGCAACTGCTTCGCTCACATTGGCACGTTCTAGGCCTTCAAATACTTGTACTTGATTAATTTTAGCAGTTTTACGCTCACCATCAATACCTGTAGCTACTATTACTTGAGAGTTTGGTTTAATACGTCCTTGACGAATACGTCCAATTCCAATTCTACCAACAAAGCTAGAGTAATCTAGTGCAGAAATCTGTAATTGTAAAGAGGCATCAGCATTATCTTCAGGGGCTACTACGTGCTCTAAAACTGTATCAAATAAAGCTTCCATATTATCAGTGATATTATTTTGATCCATTGTAGCAAAACCGTTTAGTGCTGAAGCAAATACTACTGGAAAATCTAGTTGTTCTTCGGTTGCACCAAGTTTGTCAAAGAGGTCAAAAGTTTTATCAATTACCCAATCACACCTTGAACCAGGGCGGTCGATTTTATTGATAACTACAATTGGTTTTAGACCAAGTGCAAGAGCTTTTTTCGTTACGAAACGAGTTTGGGGCATAGGGCCCTCAACTGCATCCACCAAAAGTAATACACCATCAACCATTCCTAAAACCCGCTCAACTTCACCACCAAAATCGGCATGTCCTGGGGTATCAACGATATTAATACGTGTGCCTTTATAGTTTAGTGAAACGTTTTTGGCTAAAATTGTAATTCCACGTTCTTTCTCAAGGTCATTACTATCCATAACGCGTTCAACAACTTGTTGATGTGCTGAGAATGTCCCAGCAGCTTGTAATAATTTATCCACTAATGTGGTTTTTCCATGATCGACGTGGGCGATAATTGCGATATTACGTAAGTTTCTCATTAATTTAAGTCTTTCTATTTCTTATGTGCTGATTGATGTTTTTATACGACTACATTTATTCTATGTAACGTGTGATTATACCATACTTATTAATAATGTATTAAATGTACCCAACTGGAATTTGCGTACTTCACTTTACAAATTAGGTAATGATATCGAAAATATTATAATTTACCTGCTTAATTAGTTGTAAAATACCTACATTATAATTGTTTATAAATGGTGGTATATGAGATATGTTTTAGGTTTGGATCTTGGTATTACGTCAATTGGATGGGCTGTATACAATTGTGAATTAAATAATATACATGAATGTGGTGTTCGTTTATTTGACGCCGCAGAAAATCCAAAAGATAAATCTTCATTAGCTGAACCTAGGCGTATAGCTAGGGGGCAACGAAGAAGAATAAGACGACGTGCTTATCGTATGGAAAAAATAAAACAACTTTTAATTCAAACTAAAATTATTTCTGAGGTGGAGTTAGAGAATTTATTTATTCGACAAGGCATAAACACTTTGCAAAATAAAATTAGGTTATATGATGTTTATGATTTACGATATAAAGCATTAGAACATAGATTATCTAATCTTGAATTAGCTCAAGTTTTAATTCATTTAGCCAAACATCGCGGGTTTAAATCCAATCGTAAAAATGACAAGTCAGTTGCAGGTAAAATTAATGATAGTCTACAAAAAAATAGTGAATTACTTGGTAGTGGTAGATATAGATCAGTTGGGCATATGCTGTCTGAAGATGAAAAATTTGCATTAAAAAAACGAAATGGTAATAATGATTATCAAGCAATGATAAAGCGTGAAGATATAGAAAAAGAGGCTAAATTAATTTTAGATGTTCAAGCAAATCAGGGGAACACATTGGTTACACCAGAGTTTATTGAACGATATATTACAATGTTTAATTGGCAAAAAACTTTTGATTGGGGTGGTCGTATTCGTGAGATGGTAGGTGCTTGTCAATTTGAGCGTGAAGAGAAACGTGCTGCTAAAGCGTGTTTTAGTAGTGAAAAATTTATTGCATTTTCTAAGTTAAACAATATTAAGTATACAATGGACTCAATTGAATATAGTTTGTCAACTAATGAAACTCTAGCGATATTTAATCTAGCTGTAAATAAAAAATCTGGATTAACTTTTGCGGATATTCGTTTTGAACTTGGTATATCTGATAATGCAAAATTTAATTTTGTTAAGTATGATATAAAGGGTGATTTTTTAGAAATTGAAAAAAAAGAGAAGATTAAAGAACTTGAATTAAAATCATATCATTTGATTAAAAAATCTATAGTTAGCCAAGTCGGTAAAACTACATTTGATAATTTAATACAAAATATCAAACTTTATGATGATATTGCCACCGAGTTAACATATAATAAGACAGATGAATCAATTAGAGAGTCATTGTGGGGTGTTTTTGAAGGTAGTGTTGAGTACTCAAATATTTTTAGTAAGCAGGAACAATCCTTAATTATTGATGCATTGATTAATGATGGAATTGGATTTGATAAAAATATCAGTTTATCTTTAAAGGCTTTGTATAAAATAATTCCATATCTAGAGGATGGTAATCGTTATGATGAGGCTTCTAAATTAGCGGGATATCACCATAGTCAGAAAAATAATCAGCTTTATCAAAAACTTCCATCCATACAGTCTTTGGGGCTGGATCAGGAATTAACCAATCCCGTAGTAATTAGAGCTGTTAGTCAGCTAAGAAAAGTTATTAACGCAATAATTGATAAATATGGTTCGCCATACCAAATTAATATAGAAATGGCACGTGATATCGGTAAAAGTATAGAACAAAGAAATGAAATTAGTAAGCGTCAAAAAGATAACCGAGATAACTCAGACAGGTTACGTCTACTATTTAAAGAGTATTTTAATCGAGACCCTATGAAAGATGAATTACTTAAGTATCGTTTGTGGAAGCAACAAGATGGCAAATGTGTTTATAGTGGAGATATTATTAACTTATCTAGTATTCTTCATGGCGAAAATGCTACACAGGTTGATCATATTTTACCATTTTCAAGAAGTTTTGATGATAGTCTAAATAATAAAGTTCTTTGTTTAACAGCCGAAAATCAGCGAAAAGCTAATCAAATTCCTTTTGAATATTTTGGACAGAACCAAGAGAAATGGCATTGGTTTGAAGAGCATTGTGACTCACTCCATAAGCATGGTAGGCAGTCAGGATTTAGTGATAAAAAGCACCAAAACCTCAAGCTAAAAACATTTAATCAAGAAGGTTTTATCGATCGCAATTTGAATGATACACGTTATATTTCAAGCTTTTGTTTAAATTATCTTAAAGATTATTTATTATTCGCTGATAAAACCAATAAAAAACCAGTAAGAACACTGACAGGTCAGGCAACTGCATTTATTCGTAACCATTGGGGATTAGTTAAAAAGCGTGAAGAAAGTGATTTGCATCACGCACAAGATGCCTGTGTGATTGCAGCCTTTACAACAAATATGGAGCAAAAAATTATGCAATTTATGCGAGCAAAGGATTATGGTAGACAACAAAATGCTACCTACACCGATCCTGAAAGTGGTGAAGTTTTTGATCAATTCCCTATGCCTAATTTAAACTTTAGAGATGAGGTTAAACAGAGATTAAAAGAGGTATTTGTATCAAGAATGCCAAAACGTGGCATTTCTGGTAGTGTGCATAAAGAAACCATAAGATCCTTGAAATATGTAGATAAGCCAGTTTCTAACTACAATGCTGGAAAGCCATTTTCAACAATTAACTCAAGCCTTATTGATAGTGGAATTAAGATTGATAAGAATGATGAAATTCCTACTTTATGTCCAACATATAAACAGCATAATCCTAGAATTTATAACTTGCTCAAACAAAGATTAGAAGAGCATGGTAATGATTGTAAAAAAGCTTTTGCTACTCCTATATTTGCACCTAAAAAAGATGGTACTTCAAGTGAAGTGCAGATAAAGTCAGTTAAGGTTATTCAACCACAAAATACAGGAGTTAGAGTTAATAAAGGAATTGCTGATAACGGCGGTATGGTTAGAATTGATATTTTTACAAAAGATGGAAAAAATTATATTGTTCCTATATATCAAGCTGATGTAGTTAAGGATAAGTTGCCTGATAGGGCAATTCTTGCTAGTAAGCAAGAGTCAGAGTGGGAGCGGATTGATGATAGTTATAAGTTTAGATTTAGTTTATTTGCCAAGGATTTGGTGAAGATAGTTACTAAAAAAGTGGCTTATTTTGGCTATTATAGTGGGTGTGATCGAGCTAATGGTGCGTTATCTATTTTGTTACATGATGGCTCTAATGAAATACGTGGAATTGGTATAAAGCTTAATACTGTTTTAGAGAAATATCAGGTGGATGTTTTGGGTAATTACAGTCAAGTAAAACAAGAAACTAGGTTAGGGTTTAATAAAAAATCATTGTAGGTAATATAATTTATGAGCTACAGAACAGTTGTTATTTCTAATCCAAGTTATTTGCAGATAAGTAAATTGCAGTTACACATTACACAGGGCGATGATGCCTACACTGTTCCACTTGAAGATATTGCTTGTATAGTGCTTAATCATTATCAAATTAGTTTATCAGCTAACTTGTTATCTGGATGTGCAACAAATAATATAGTATTAATATCTTGTGATGAGAAGCATTTGCCAGATGGAATATTTCACAGTTATTTACCACATTCACGACAAAATTTAGTATTACAAAAACAAATTAATTTAAGCCAAGCTTTTAAAAAACGTGTTTGGCAGGCTATTATAAAGCAGAAGATTGTCAATCAAGCGGTTGTTTTAGAAAAAACAAACTCCGGTGTCAATGATATTAGTAATAAGTTACTTAATTTAGCATCTAAGATTAGTTCAGGAGATAAAGAAAATAGAGAAGCACAAGCAAGTAGAATCTATTTCCCTGCTTTATTTGGGAGTGAGTTTACTAGACTAGATAAATTCAAATACTCAGATGATGCTATTATTCAAAATATTAATTCATTATTAAATTATGCATATACAATAATTCGTAGTATTATAATTAGAACTATAGTTGGATATGGATTGCTACCAACACTGGGTATCTGTCATGATAATCAAATGAATGCCTTTAATTTGGCTGATGATTTTATTGAACCATTTAGGGCGTTTGTGGATTGGTATGTTTGGAGTATGATTTTTGAAAACATAGATATCAATTTAAATAAAGCTAATAAGTTTAAACTTATTGACTGTATTAATTTTATTATAGTTATTGATGGAAAAAATACTACAGTTATAAACGCTATAGATGTAATGTTAAAGAGTTTTATTACTTGTATTAATACCAATAGTTATGAAGCACTGCTATTACCTAGTTTGCCCATTAAATTAGAACGCAGTAATATTAATTAGCCAAAAATAATGTTTTCGAATATAAGATGGATGAGAATAATAGTATTTTATGATTTACCTGTTTCTACGCCTGATTTTCGTAGGAATTATCAATTATTTCATAGCTTTATTGTTAAGGATGGTTATGATATGTTGCAGTATTCTGTATATTGTAGACTATGTAACGGGCATGATAGTGTAAATAAGTTTATAAAACGACTAAATGACAACGCACCACCATATGGTAATGTTAGGGTAATGAAAGTAACCGAAAAACAATACAGCGAAATGTATTTTTTAGTTGGTAAGCCAACAGTCCAAGAAAAAATAACTAAAAGCAATAAACAATTAATGCTTTTTTAGAAATTAAATTGACAGTTAGAGATGTCAGCTCTACGACTTTTTTAAATCTTTCGATCGTCTTATTATAGCAAACTAGCAAGTTTAGTAATGGTATGGAGTTATTGTAATAAAAAATAACATAAAAATCAAATTTATTTTAATTTTTAACGGTTTTATTTTAACATAATCATATTTTTGCTTGATAAAACAGTTTGTTAAATTACACGTATTATACCATTACTAAACTTGCTAACGAGCTATAACACTTTCATATTTATATTTATCCTATAAAAAATTATACCATTACTAAACTTGCTAACGAGCTATAACTTCATTAACAGCAACCCGATTAAGCTGTACATTATACCATTACTAAACTTGCTAACGAGCTATAACGCTGATAGATAATGAGCAAAGAACATTATAATTATACCATTACTAAACTTGCTAACGAGCTATAACATTTAACGTAGGGTCTGTATTAATTGTAATATTATACCATTACTAAACTTGCTAACGAGCTATAACGCGGGCGTCTACGTTCTGAGATATAATTTTATTATACCATTACTAAACTTGCTAACGAGCTATAACGCAAGCTGGAATGTAAGGCGTTACAGCTTTATTATACCATTACTAAACTTGCTAACGAGCTATAACCAGTGACAATATTTTAGTATTTGAATTTGAATTATACCATTACTAAACTTGCTAACGAGCTATAACTATTGAATATACTTTAAAACAATTAATTTGATTATACCATTACTAAACTTGCTAACGAGCTATAACCTCAAAACTATCATTTGTTAAATCCCTCGGATTATACCATTACTAAACTTGCTAACGAGCTATAACAATATAGATGATGTATTGCGATGTTTTTTAATTATACCATTACTAAACTTGCTAACGAGCTATAACAAATATGAAACCATTATCCAATTTCATTAAATTATACCATTACTAAACTTGCTAACGAGCTATAACTAACAGTCCTGTTTCATAAATTTCTCTTGAATTATACCATTACTAAACTTGCTAACGAGCTATAACCCTCTAAATCGATTATCTAACAATTTATTTATTATACCATTACTAAACTTGCTAACGAGCTATAACTAAAACAGTAGAATCAGCTACTATGTTTGAATTATACCATTACTAAACTTGCTAACGAGCTATAACCACTTCAAATTGTTCTTTTGTAATATTTTCATTATACCATTACTAAACTTGCTAACGAGCTATAACGGCAGCAAACTTCAAGTCGTTTGGAATTTTATTATACCATTACTAAACTTGCTAACGAGCTATAACATCGTCGCCAGTTAATACACAATTCTCTACATTATACCATTACTAAACTTGCTAACGAGCTATAACTTTTCCATCTAATGCATAACTACCGTTTCCATTATACCATTACTAAACTTGCTAACGAGCTATAACATGCGAGGATGGAATTGCCGATAATGTTAAATTATACCATTACTAAACTTGCTAACGAGCTATAACATCGCTTTAGTTTGGGCATATCATAAATAAATTATACCATTACTAAACTTGCTAACGAGCTATAACGGTATCAATGTACTTGGCTCGGTGCTAGATTCTAAAGTGAAAGGAAACTCCTGAATGAGTAATTTTAAGATTAAAGATTTATAATTTGATGAAGGAGTAAGATATTTAGTTTATAATCCTGTTCACTACAA
>CANEUJ010000081.1 GCA_947441745.1 Neisseriaceae bacterium
ATAATGGCGCGTTTCTGTTTCGTATTCTACGTGTGCAGTATTAATTGTAATACCACGTGCTTTTTCTTCAGGAGTACTATCAATTTGATCATATCCTTTAGCTTCTCCACCAAATTTCTTAGATAGGATTGTAGTAATCGCTGCTGTTAGTGTTGTTTTACCATGATCCACGTGACCAATTGTGCCTACGTTTACATGGGGTTTATTACGTTCAAATTTGCTTTTAGCCATAATATCTCTCCGAAATAGATGTAAAAGTGATTATTCCTAATTCCGACTTGTGGTGCTCAAGACCGGATTTGAACCGGCGACCTCTCCCTTACCAAGGGAGTGCTCTACCGACTGAGCTACCTGAGCTTAAAAAGCCCGATATGGAGCGGGAGAAGGGAATCGAACCCTCATCATAAGCTTGGAAGGCTTCTGCATTACCACTATGCTACTCCCGCGTTGGTGGAGAGGGCAGGATTCGAACCTGCGAAGGTGAAACCGCCGGATTTACAGTCCGGACCCGTTGGCCGCTTGGGTAACCTCTCCATTAATCAAAGTAGAGAATTTTAGCAAAAGATTGACTCGCTGTCAAGTATTTTAACTAAAGCTTTTCGCTAAAATCACATTTAGGGCAGATTTTTTCTTCACCCTTAGTCTTGGTTTTTTTATGTAGGAGTAGGCTGTAGCTACATTTTGGGCATTCTTCTGCTACTGGTTTATGATTAAATAAAGTTTTACAGTTTGGGTAATTATTACATGCATAAAACCAGTTACCATAGCGGTTTTTTTTAGTAACGATGTGTCCAGTTTTACATTCAGGGCAAATTATAGTTTCACCTGACTCTGTATCATTGGCAGGTTTATCAATGTTTTCAATATATTTACATTTAGGATAGTTTTTACATGATATAAATTTACCATAACGCCCAGATCTAATTACTAAAGCCCCACCATCATTAGGACAAACACGATCAGGAACTATTTCAGGCTCTGCAATTTCTTCACTTTCGCCACTAGCGGGGATCTTTCGCATATAATTACATTCTGGGTATCCAGAGCAACCGATAAATTTACCATATTTGCCAAAGCGTGAAATTAAATGTTTGCCACATTTAGGGCATTCTTCTTCAAGTTTTTCTGAAGTAAGTTCTGCTCTGGCAATATTTTGTTTATCTTTAATTATTGCTTCTAAATCACTCCAAAAAGCTTTTAAAACAGGTAGCTTTTGGTGAGTTCCATTAGAGATGTCATCTAAAGTATCTTCGAGATTGGCTGTGAATTTGAAATCCACATATTTGGTTAAATGGTTAGTTAGAAATTGACTCACAACCATACCTGTATCAGTTGGAATAAAACGCTTTTTATCCATCAAAACATACTCACGCTTTTTAAGCGTTGAAATAATTGAAGCATAAGTTGATGGTCTACCAATCCCAAGCTCTTCTAGTGACTTAACCAAGGACGCTTCACTATAGCGTGGTTTGGGTTCTGTTTGGTGTTCAGTAAAACCTATTTTATCAATAGGTAATTCTTCACCAACTATCATGGCTGGTAGCTTGATATTATCGTCAGTTTCATCTTCTTCTGCTTCTTGATATACTGATAAAAATCCATCAAAGTTTATCACCAAACCATTTAGTCTAAAAACTGCATTATCAATTTTTATGTCAATGGCTGTAGTATCCATTATTGCAGGGGTTAGTTGACTTGCTAAAGTTCTTTGCCAAATTAACTCATATAGCTTATACTGGTCAATACTAACAAATTTTTTAATTTGAGCTGGAGTTCTAAAAATTGAAGTTGGGCGAATTGCTTCATGTGCCTCTTGAGCGTTTTTTACTTTACTTACGTATTTTACACCTTGAGTAGGTAAATAATTTGGCGTATAGGTTTTTTCTATATAGTCGCGAATTTCAACAATCGCAGTGTCTGATAAATTTACTGAATCAGTTCGCATATAGGTAATCAAACCAACACTATCATTCCCCAAGTCAACCCCTTCATAGAGAGTCTGAGCTACTTTCATGGTTTTATCAGTATTAAACCCAAGTTTACGTGCCCCTTCAATTTGTAGTGATGAAGTAATAAAAGGTGGATATGGATTACGTTTTTTTTGTTTCTTATTGATATCACTAACGATAGCAGTTTTATTTTTTGATAAATTACTACAAATATCTTGTGCTTCTGATTTTACTTTGATAGTTTTGGCATCGATTTTATTTTTAGCGTGCTCAATTAGTTTTGCTTGTAGTTTACTTGTGTTTTTATGTGTATCTAAAAAAATAGAAAAATAATCTTCAGGAATAAAAGATTTTATCTCAATTTCACGTTCACAAATAAGTCTTAGTGCAGGAGACTGCACTCGCCCTGCTGATAGCCCAGGTCTAATTTTACGCCATAAAAGTGGTGAAATATTAAAACCAATTAGATAATCTAGAGTAAGCCTTGCTTGTTGAGCATTGATTAAATCAATATCCAATTTTCTTGGGTGCCTAATGGCGTCTTTAATAGCACTTTCAGTGATTTCATTAAAAGTTACGCGGTCAACCTTTTTATCAGCTAATTTTTTATTGCTTTTTAGAACTTCAGCAATATGCCAAGCAATAGCTTCACCTTCACGGTCAGGATCAGTTGCTAAGTAAATTTGGGTACAGTCTTTGGCAAGAGTTAAAATCTCATCAACGTGTTTTTTATTTCTAGCAATAATTTGGTATTTAGGGGTAAAATCATTTGCAATGTCAATTGAACCATTTTTTTTGGGTAAATCACGAATATGCCCAAAAGATGCGATTACTTTAAAATCATCGCCTAGATACTTATTAATAGTTTTTGCTTTTGCTGGAGATTCAACGATGAGTAGTTTACTAAACATAGATGTTAGGTTCCTTATTGTAAATTATCTAAAAACTCTTTGGTAACGACCACCACCACAATTAGTGATTTTACCGTTTAATTCAAGCTCAAGTAAATTCGCACATAGGTCGTTAAATTCAATGCTTAAATCTGAGCATATCTTATCTATAGTGACAGGTTCAAATCCCATAATATCCAAAATTGGATTTTGTTCAGATACGGGATTATACGCCATAGTTGTAGGTGTAATGCGTAAATCTTCTAAAATATCATTGGAAGTTTCAATTAATTTTGCCCCAGTCTTAATTAATTTATGACACCCTCTACTAACTGGACTATGTATTGAACCTGGTATTGCCATTACTTCACGCCCCATTTCAAGAGCCATATTAGCACTTACCATTGAGCCACCATCAAGTGCTGACTCAACCACTAGTAAGCCAAGACTAAGTCCAGCAATAATGCGATTTCGTCGTGGGAAATTATTTATTAGAGGGGGTGTATGTAGTGGGAATTCACTAATCAATAAGCCATCTTGTTCCAATACTTTTTGGTATAGATCTTTATTACTAAGCGGGTATATTTGGTCGATACCTGTTCCAATAACACCAATAGTTTTTGAGTTGCCTTCAAGTGCACCTAAATGAGCAGCTCTATCGATTCCACTTGCCATTCCACTTACAATAACCAAACCATTATTGGATAAATCCTTGGCAAAGGCTAGTGCATTATTGCTACCTTGAACGCTTGGGTGACGTGTCCCTACTATCGCAAATTTATTTTGTTTTAGTAGTTTTAAATTACCTTTTAGAAAGAGTATGTTTGGTGGGTCAACAATATTAGCTAATTCTACTGGGTATAAAGTGCTATTAATACTTATGATTAAGTTATTATCATGTTCATTCATCCATTGAAGAGCATTATCCGCTTCAGAAGAACTTACTTTAGTGCTTATAAGACTAGCTACAGTACTACTTATTATTTGTGAGAGAGTTGCCTGAGATTGATTATATATATTCTCTATAGAGCCAAAATGGTGGAGTAGTTTTTTTATAGTTACTATACCAACTCTTGGAGTGAGGGTTAATAACAACCATAGATAGAGATTTTTATCTTCAAGTGCTTTATTCATTTTGATTCACAATATAATAACTGGTATAATTATGTTCTTAATAGTTCAGTTAGTTATTATATAGTCTTGTTTGTTTTTGGTTGTAATATTTTTTAGGTAATATGGTATGGCTCTTTTAGAAATTCTTCATTTTCCAGACCCGCGGCTACATTTAAAAGCTCATTTGGTAAAATCATTTGATAAAGAACTAAAGAAGTTAGTTGATGATATGGCACAAACTATGTATCAAAATGATGGTATTGGACTTGCTGCTACCCAGGTAAATATTCAGAAGCGTTTGATTATAATTGATGTTTCTAAAAGCAATGATCAGCTCTTGGTATTTGTTAATCCTGAGGTCGTTTCTCGAAGCGGTGAAGTGATTGGTGAGGAGGGGTGCTTATCTGTACCTGGGGTTTATGATTCTGTTACAAGATCTGAAAATATTAGTGTTAAATTTCAGGATTTAGAGGGAAACATTTATACTAAAGATTATACTGGGTTAATGTCAGTATGTGTGCAACATGAGATTGATCATCTTGATGGTAAGGTTTTTGTGGAGTACTTGTCTTCACTAAAACAAAATTTTATTAAGAAAAAAATGAAAAAAATCTTTAAGTCGCAATGAATAGCATCACCAAGTACTTATTAAATATAGCTCTTGATGTTCCATTAGATAGATTATTTAGTTATTACTGTGACCAAAAGTTAGATCCTGGTACTAGAGTTTTAGTATCATTTGGTCGTAAAACTATAGTAGGTTTTGTCTGGGATAATGAAGTTACTGATATCTCAATTAATCCCCAAAAAATTAAAACAATTCTTGAAGTATTCCCTGAGGTTTTAGCATCTGATACCTATGCACTAATCAATTTTACTGCCAAATATTATCATTATCCACTTGGGCAAGTAGTATTTGGGGCAATTCCCAAAGAGTGGCGTCAAGCACAAAATATCAAAGAGTTACGCCAGCCAAAACAAAAGACCTATCATGAAGACTTATCTGTTGTTTTAAATGATGAACAGCAAAATGTTGTGAATCAGGTTAATGAAAATCTTGATAAATATTATCCGAGTATTCTTTTTGGGGTTACTGGATCTGGTAAGACTGAAGTATATTTATCTTTAATTGAAAATGTGATTAACTTAGATAAGCAAGTACTGGTTTTAGTTCCTGAAATTAATCTAACTCCACAGCTATTAGAAAGATTTCTTGGGAGGTTTCACGATGTTGGTATTCACGTTATAACAAGTCATGTTACAAGTCGTGAGCGGCTACGTGGTTATCTAGGTGCTACAGATGGTAGTATAAAAATTATTATTGGAACTCGCTTATCAGTATTTACCCCTTTTAAAAACTTGGGGCTTATTATTGTTGATGAAGAGCATGATCACTCGTTTAAACAACAAGAGTCGCTTCGTTATCATGCTCGTGATTTGGCTATCTATAGAGCCTCAAAAAATTCTATCCCAATAGTACTTGGTTCGGCAACGCCATCTCTAGAGACATTGTATAATTATAAACTCGAAAAGTACAAATTATTCAAATTATCAAATCGAGCAGTTACAGGTTCAATACTACCTGACATTCGTCTAATTGATCTAAATATATATAAAACTAACGATGGGATAACTGATATTGCTCTTGATGAGATTGCTAAACGGTTGGTCAAAAAAGAATTAAGTTTAGTATTTATTAATCGACGAGGTTATGCACCAAGTATTACATGCTATCAATGTGGTTATGTATTTAAATGTAATAATTGTTCAACCAATCTGGTTTATCATAGTAATACGCGAGAGCTAAAATGTCATCATTGTGGGCTATCTTGTAGCACTCCCAAAGTATGCACTTCATGCCATAGTCAACATTTACAGGCTTTAGGGCAGGGGACGCAAAAAATTGAAGAGATTTTAGCTAAGAAATTTGTTGATGCTAAGATATATAGAATTGATCAAGATGTTCTAAATTCTAAAAGTGCTTGGAGTGAATTATATACCAAAATAAAAGCAGGTGAAATAGATATTCTAGTTGGTACTCAGATATTAGTCAAAGGGCATGATTTTCATAATTTAACCTTAGTTGTAGGGCTAAATATTGATAGTAGCTTATATAGTTATGATTTTCGAGCTAGTGAATTACTTTTTACCCAATTAACTCAAGTATCTGGTCGAGCTGGGCGAGGTGGTAAAAAAGGTTTGGTATTATTACAGACCAACTACCCAAAGCATGAGCTATATCAATATCTACTCAAGCATGATTTTTCAGGGTTTATTAATTATACTATGAAAGATAGGCGGTTATTAAGTCTACCGCCTTATACTTACTATGCAATGCTTCGAGCTAGTGGTAGCCAACTAAGCTTGGTTTTAGAATTTTTAAATACTATTTGGGATCGTGTTTCAAACACAAAAAACAAAAATGTTTTAGTAAGTACACCATTACCAGCTATTATGCAAAGGCTAAAAAATCGCGAACGAGCTCAAATGCTAATTAGTAGCCAAAATCGAACAGAGCTACATAAGTTTATTAGTAATCTGATGGAGATTGCATCTTTAATCAAAAAACCAGCCCACGATATAAGTTATCAGCTTGATATTGATCCATTCGAAATGTAAAATATTTAACAATTAAGAAAAATGGCATACCCTCATAACTAAACGATAAGGGCATGGATCCTCGATTCACACTCACACAGCAGAGTTCGTAAGTCGAGGATGACGAAAGAAAAATACAAACATGTCGCTGTTTTACTTTTCTAAGGTCATCCCAAACAGGAACATATTGCTGTTTCGATAAGAGTTTGGGATCCATGCACTTGTTACTTATTATATGCTTTTTGTTTCACTAGAAAATAAAAGTTAATGCTAGCAAATATAAAAAACCCGATTAGGACACCTATTGTATTAAATTTATTAGCATCTTGTAACATACCAAATAAAGTCATAGCTCCGATGTATACAAATATAGACCATGAAGAAGCTACAGCTTTAATGCTTGAGCTGAAATGTTTATAATAAACACTACAGTAAATAATAAAAAAGACTATATGGAATATAAAAGATAATAATAGTGCCATAGTTCCACATTGGACTAATAAATAGCTCAAAATCATAAATGTTATATAGCTTGCACTTAAGCCAAATGGCATTCTAAAGCTACTTTCTCTTTTATTGTCAGCTCTGATTTTACTAAAAGCTATTGGTACGGCAATGCATGAGAGTATCTGAAATACCGATACAATAATCATAATCTTGTCCCAATTATCAAAAAATATCACCAATATAGTGCATAATATTAAGGTTACAAATATTGATAAACGTGATATGTTATGTACTGGGTGTTCGTGTGCAAATATTGATGGCATTTGTTTATCTTCTGCCATTCCAGTAAATATTCGAGCACTTGAGCCAACATATACAACTCCAGTGCCAGATGGGCTAATTACTGCATCAACATATAAAACTAGAGATAACCAATTTATTCCAAGTAAT
>CANEUJ010000082.1 GCA_947441745.1 Neisseriaceae bacterium
GACATATATCTTATTTACATAAATATATTTCTATATATTGTATCGGTTTCCCGTAAGACTATCTAACTTCAATACCTTCCTTGTATACATACATACGTATGATATACTTTTTGGGTATAAGTCAGATGTCCCACATTTATTGATTGTTTTGTTTGTTAAAGAACTTTTTTTTCTTCTCAACTTTCTTTGAAGCGAGATCGGTATTATATACACGACTTAAACCAAATGTCAAAACATTTTAACGGATTATTGTGTAAAGAAGACTTGTTTTTTATAAAAATGAAACAATTTAATAATACTTTCAGTATGTTAAATTATTAAATTATTTATTGAATAATTTCCGCAATGACACCATTTCCAGATTGAATAATCACCCTTTTACCATCAGACCATGGATATGCAATTCCGTCCTTAAAGGAAGAGCTTTTCATAGCAACCATTTTGCCATCATTACGATTAAACAAATATATCTTGCCGTCTTTATCTATAACTAAGATATTATTGTTTAGAAATATTGGAATACTTAAAGAACGATACTGCAAAACATCATTACTCCATATTTTGTTTCCGTTATTTTTATCATAGGCATAAAGCACTCCATCTTGACTAATACTATATACATTTTGTTCATCAACCAAAACTCCATAACTAGTACTAAAATTGTTTGCCCATATTTTGCTACTATTCATTGCATCAATACAAGTTATTTTACCATTATAGGTTGCAACACAAATTTGATTCCCATTTAGAACTGGCCTAACAGATACATCATTCATTTTATCCAGCTCTGTTGCACCTGATGGAATAGCAACATAGTTTTCCCAAATAGGAATCCCAGTATTTAGATTAAGTAATGACATCCTCCCACTTGCTTGACCAACTATTACAACATCTTTACCAATTATTTGAAAAGTATTGTAAACGCGAAGCGTCAGAGATGGTATTGTTTTTTGATAAACCCATAGTAGACTACCATTTGATGCATTATAAGCTAGAATTTCAGAATCATTAGTACGAACAACTACAATTCCATTACTTACCTGAGGGGCTTCAACTGAAATAGTAGGTAACTCTGCTTGCCAATTAATCTTTCGAGCTACTTTATCAATTGATAATAAATATCCATCTACTGTAGTTACAAAAATTGAATTCGAAGATACTGCAGTACCACTACTAAATTTACGCTTAGAATGAAAATGACTTATTACAGTGCCATCAGTTTGATCAATTCGAAATATATTTCCTGCTCTATCTGCAGTAAATATTGTGCCATTGTCAATAGTAGGCACAAAACTAGCTGCAACACCAGAACTTAATACACCCAGCAACCATTTTATATTTAACTCTTCTGAAAGAACAATATCAGGAACTGGCTTTGGCACTGGATCACTATTAGTTGAACAAGCAAGCAAAGCCAATGAAATTAGAAATAGATAGAAAAACTTCAATCAATTATTACCCAAAACATCCAAACGCATTTGAATACCTTGTGACATGCTTGAATCTTGACCAGCTTTCTTCAAGGCTTCCTTGTAAGCATCACGTGCTTTAGTCTTATCACCTTGCACAAGATATAAATCACCACGCTTAGAATAGTATAATGGATCAAATGCTGGATCATGCTTTTCAAGTAACAGTTTTGTTGCTTTATCATATTTCTTTTCATCAATATAAATATCTGCCAATCTTAATTTGGCAGTATTCACCATACCAACATCTTTAGAATTATTTATAACCCAATTTAGTGATTTTGCAGTTTGAGTGAAATCTTTTTTATCCCAAGACATTTTTGCTGATAACAAAGTCGCCATTGTTGCATACTCAGTTGAAGAATAATCACTTTGTAATTCTTTGCTCACCTCTAATACCTTATTAGCATCTTTAGAATTATAGGCACTAGTAAACGCCTCATAAACTAAAGCAGCATCAGCAGCACGAATCGAATTACGCGAATTCCACCAAGTATTTACCCCGTATGCAATTAAAGCAATGATAACTAACCCAACAACATACTTCCCAGCTTTTTGCCAAAAATATTGTAAATTATTATTTTGTTCATGTAAATCAAATTTTGACATATTATTTTTCCAATCTATACTTATGTTTATGTAAAAAATTAAGCAAATCCTCTACAGCTACTGACTCTTGAGTCTGCCTATCCATAGATTTTACCATGACTTGATTGTTCGATACTTCAGTTTCACCGACAATCACAGTAAATTTACATTTTAGACCATCAGCTTTTTTTAACTGCGACTTAAAACTATTTAGTCCAAAGTTCTGCACCACAGACAAACCAGCATCACGAATAATACCCGCAATTTCAAATGCAAAAACTTGAGTTTCTGAACCTGAAGTAGCAATAAACACATCAGGAAAAGCTCTATTAGGAGTAATATTTAGTGCTTCAAGTTCAAGTAATATACGCTCAAGACCAATAGCGAAACCTATTGCATAATTATCTTTGCCACTTAACTCTTTAACCAATGAATCATAACGACCACCAGCAGCAACAGTGCCTTGCGCTCCAAGATTTGAGCTAACCCACTCAAACACTGATAAGTTATAATAATCTAAACCCCGAACCAATCTAGGGTTTTCGATAAATTCAATACCAAGATTCGTTAAATAGCTTTTCCATAAAGTATAATGCTCTAACGAGTTACTACCCAAATAGTCGATTAACATTGGAGCATTAGTAACTAATTCCTGCATAGCTGGGTTTTTAGTATCTAAAATCCTAAGTGGGTTTTTGTATAAACGCTTTGTGGCATCTTCGTCAAGCAAATTAATATTTTGTTCAAAATACTTGATAAGCTTAGCTCGGTGCGTAGCTCTTTCTTCAAGATTACCAAGGCAGTTTATATGTAATTGAAGATTCTTAATCCCTAAGCGTTGCCACAAATCTCGAAGCATAAGTATAATTTCACTATCTATATCAGGGTCTTTAAAACCAAGAGCTTCAACACCTAGCTGATGAAACTGACGATAACGACCTTTTTGAGGGCGTTCATGACGAAACATTGGCCCAATATACCATAGTTTTTGTGTTTTATTATACAGTAACTCATGTTGAATTACTGAGCGAAGGACTCCAGCTGTCCCCTCTGGACGCAAGGTCAAACTATCATCATTTAGCTTATCGGTAAAAGTATACATTTCTTTTTCAACTATGTCTGTTGCATCCCCTATAGAACGCGTAAATAACTTAGTACCTTCAACTATTGGGGTTCTAATGTTCTCATAACCATAACTAAATAACCATTTACGTAATTGCTCCTCCAGCCATAACCAGGAATGAGAATCTTCAGGTAATATATCATTCATACCTTTAACAGAATTAATTTTTTGTATAGCCATCTTTATCTATTCTCATAATTTTTGTTTATCCATTTTTGATAATCACCGCTTTGTACATGTTCTACCCATTCTTTATTATCAAGAAACCATTGAATAGTTATTCTAATCCCACTATCAAAGTCTTCTAGTGGTGTCCATCCAAGATCGCGTATAATTTTGGTAGGATCCATAGCATAACGATAATCATGCCCCTGTCTATCAGACACAAATGAAATTAAATCAGCATAGCTCTTTCCATCAACTCGTGGTTTAAGCTCATCAAGAATACTACAAATAGTATTTACAACCTGAATATTATTTCTTTCATTATGACCTCCAATACAATAGCTCTCCCCAATAACCCCTCGTTCAAAAGCCAATAACAAACCACGTGCATGATCATCAACATACAGCCAATCACGAATATTTTCACCACTCCCATAAACTGGCAATGGTTTTAATTGTAATGCATTATTAATAATTAGTGGAATTAGTTTTTCTGGAAAATGATATGGTCCATAATTATTTGTGCAGTTAGTAATTACAATTGGAAAGCTATAAGTATGATACCACGCTTTAACCAATAAATCACTACTTGCCTTACTAGCTGAATAAGGTGACCTTGGGTCATAGGAAGTTGACTCACAAAAATAACCTGTTTCTCCTAAAGATCCAAATACTTCATCTGTAGATACATGAACGAATTTGAAATTACTTTTATCATCTAAGCTATCATAGTACGTTTTTGCACACGCTAACAAATTATAAGTGCCAACAATATTAGTTTGGATGAACTCATTTGGTGCAGTAATTGATCTATCAACATGAGACTCTGCGGCTAAGTGAATGATTCCACAGGGTTTATATTTATTAAAGAGTTTATTAATCTTTTCAAAATCACAAATATCAGCATGTTCAAAACTATAATTAGGGCTATTCTCTATAGATTTTAAAGACTCCAAATTACCAGCATAAGTAAGCTTATCAATATTAATTATTGAATAATTTGTATTATTAACTAACAATCTAACTAAAGCAGAACCAATAAAACCTGCCCCACCAGTAACAAATAAATATTTACTCATTCAAGCCAACCTTAAAACATCACAAAACAATTTTACGCAAATACTCAGCATATGTACTTTTACCCATAGTTTTAAGCATCTCTTTAACATTATCAATGCTAATAAACCCCTTATGAAGTGCAATTTCTTCCAAACAAGCTATCTTTATTCCCTGTATATTTTCTACTGTTTGGATAAAATTGGCAGCTTCAAGTAATGAGTGGTGAGTACCAGTATCAAGCCATGCAAAACCACGCTCTAAGATTTCTACATTTAATAAACCTTTTTCAAGATAAATACGATTCAGATCAGTTATTTCTAACTCACCTCGATGAGAAGGTTTAATGGTTTTTGCATATTCAACAACATTTTCATCATAGAAATATAATCCAGTTACAGCATAATTTGATTTTGGAGTACTAGGTTTTTCTTCAAGACTAATAGCCTTTTTATTATCATCAAATTCAACAACCCCAAACCTGCTAGGATCTGAGACATGGTAAGCAAACACTGAAGAACCCTTATTAGAAACTGCCTGTTTCAATAATTTAGTAACACCATTACCATAGAATATATTATCGCCCAATATCAAGCATGCGGGACTTCCATCAAGAAAATCCTCTCCTATTAAAAACGCCTGGGCTAAACCATCAGGACTTTCTTGTACTTTATACTGTAGCTTAATTCCCCACTGACTTCCATTTCCCAATAGTTGCTCAAATCTAACAATGTCATGCTGTGTTGAAATTATCAATATATCCTTAATTTCCGCCAACATTAAAATCGATAATGAATAATAAATCATTGGTTTATCATACACAGGTAATAATTGCTTAGACACTGCATTAGTTGCTGGATACAAACGTGTTCCGTTACCACCAGCTAAAATAATCCCTTTATAATTCATAAATAAACCCCAATAATATTAATATGCACCATTTCTTTTTAAGACCACTTGAATTGTTTTTAATAAAATCACAAAATCATACCACAGTGACCAATTTTTTATATAACAAACATCTAATCGTACGCGATTAGTATAATCTATATCATTACGTCCACTAATTTGCCATAATCCAGTTATACCAGGAGATACTAACTTATAATAATAAAAATCATCTTTATACTTGTTTATTTCAGCCTCAACAATAGGACGAGGCCCAACCAAACTCATATCACCAAGTAAAACATTAAATAACTGAGGTAGCTCATCCAGACTACTTTTACGCAGGAACTTACCAATTGGTGTTACTCTCGGATCATTTTTAAGTTTGAAATCCTTTTCCCATTCAAGTCTTACCTCTTCATTATTAGCCAATAATTCAGTTAGAATTTCCTGACTATTATTGTACATTGTTTTAAACTTGAGACAATAAAATAAGTTTCCATTTTTACCAATTCTTTTATGCCTAAACAACATGCCTCTTTTAGTGCTGGTAATTATAAAAACACTAATTAATACCAAAAAAGGGGATAAAAGTATTATTGCAATTGAGGAACATATTATATCAGTTACTCTCTTAATAATACGATTTAAGCGTCTTCCAAGATTGTTCTGTAAACGTAAAAATAATTGATCATCACCAAAAAAATGCTCTACCTCTGCTCCATATAAAGGCAAACCACTAATATCTGGTACAATAGATACAAAGGTATAATGTCTTTGTAACAGATTAATCTGTCTTATATGAGTCACAATTTCATTACTATTTAATGCTACCACAATCTCAGTATCCGAGTTATTTAATGAATGATTTAATATACTTTCATAACTTATAATAGGAATATTAAGTTGGGCTTTTGAGTGTTGATTTAAGTCAAATGATATTAAGCCAATTATTTTATAACCGAGAAATTTATTATTAGATAATAAATTTACTGCATTACTCGCGGTTTTACCAGTGCCAATTATATAAACATCCCTTACCCATAATCCTAGATAACATAAAATATATTTAGTTAAATAACGAAATATAGGTAAAATAAATAATAATCCAAACCAAAATATTACATTAAAACCCTTAATAATATGGTGAGAAATTAAAAAACCAAACCCCATGTGTAAGATTGCAAAAACAAAAATCGTCTTAGCAATTAAACCTACCTCTTCCCACGTTGGACGTCTTTTGACATACTGCTCTTGATACCAAAATACAAAAATTACAATCAACCCGCCAAATTTTGCAATACCAACTGACTTAATAGTTATATGCTCAATATTTGGGGTGATTATTTCTAAAAACTCACGAGCTAGAATGAAGCATAGTACTAATGAAAAGATATCTGATAAAATCAAACAGATACGTTGGATGAGAATTTTACTTTTCATTAGTCATCTTTTTATTGATATAATTAGTTATCTTATTTCGAAATATTTCAGATGTAAAAAGCTTGGCGTTACTAGTACAATCTTTTGAAATAAAATTACTTTGTTCAAATCTATCCAAAGCTAAATTTAAGCTCTCTGCAGTTTGTTCATCAAAAAACACTCCAGTTCTATTATCACCATCAACTATTACGCTTTCGGTAACCCCTCCCTTGCCGTATGCTATAACAGGTGATCCATACGACTGTGCCTCTACAGGTAAAATACCAAAGTCTTCTTCGGCTGCAAAAACAAAAGCCTTTGCACGGCGAAGATAATCAATTAATACCGCATCACTTTGATAACCTAAAACCTGAATATTATCTGCATTTCTAGCTTGATGCATAATATTTTTAAGCATTGGTCCAGAACCTATCACAACTAGTTTACGGTTTGGGTTTTTTATGAATGCTTCAACTATAATATCAATTTTTTTATATACCACCATTCTAGAAGCAGTTACATAAAAATCCTCTCGTTTGTATTCTACATTATTTATAGCTGTAACAACTGGTGGATATATTACATCAGCTTCACGACGATATACTTTCCAGATTCTCCTTGCAATATATTTAGAATTTGCAATAAAAAAATCAACTCCATTACTGGTGCGTAAATCCCAAATACGGATTTTATGCAGTATTAACCTTGTTACCCAGGATGTTA
>CANEUJ010000083.1 GCA_947441745.1 Neisseriaceae bacterium
ATTCATCTAAAGCGTTTCAGTTTTTTGCTATAATAATCATAGCTTCACTATGTTTATTACTTAATACATTGACGCAGATTAATTTCCATAAAATGTCATTACCAAAGGCAAATCCGCAGTATAATGTTAAAGGTATAACTGGAGGAGTGTATAATAAACAAGGTAAGATTTTATATGCTCTTAAAAGCCAAGAAGCTCTTGAATATCCTGATGACGAACGCATATATATAAAAAACTTGGAATTGAATCTGTTTGGTGAAAGTTCTAATGAAACTACGTATAGCGTTACAAGTAAAGATGCTTGGATTAATCGGGAGACTAAGGTAGGATTATTAGGTGAAAGTGTGGTACTAAAAATGTATAATCCAGATCCAAAGCAAGTTTTGACTATATATGGCAAGAATATTAATTTAGATATGAATAATAATATTTTTAGTAGTAATGAAGACGCAAAAGGATTACAGGGTAATGCTATAGTTTACACTCATGGGTTTAAATATGATAATAAAAAACATTTTTTAGTTTTAACTTCTAAAGTAAGAGTCGTTTATGAGTAATAATAGTATAAGAAGTATCTTGTATAAGTTTGGTGTGATATTAGTAATGCTTTTATTGGCTATTCCATCGTATGCATTAAAGGGTGATGATAAAAAACCAATTCAAATAGAGGCTGACTCAGGAACTGGGGATCAAAATAAAAAAGTATTAGAGTTTATTGGAAATGTAAAAATTACTAAAGGATCTTTAATAGTGAATGCTGATAAAGGTGTTGCTAGTCAGTATAAAGAAGGTGATAGAACGTTTGTTCTATATGGAAAGCCTGTTGCATTTGAGCAAATGCAAGATGATGGCGTTAAGATTATAGGTCAGGGTGATAAGTTTGAGTATAACACTAAGAGTAGTTTAGCCGTACTAACTGGACGAGCAAAAATCAGAAAAGGCAAAAGTGAAATTGTTGGTGATGTACTTACGTATAATACCCAGACTCAAGTATATAGTGCAAAATCAAATTTTGGTAATGGAGTTACAAAAAACAGTGGTGGTAGAATAACCGTAATTTTAGATCAGGGACAAAAATAATGACTAGAGAAAAAAGCTTACTCGAAGTTAAGCATCTCAAAAAAAGTTTTAAATCTCGCATGGTTGTAAAGGATGTATCATTTCACGTTAATAGTAATGAAGTTATTGGTTTACTTGGGCCTAATGGTGCTGGGAAAACCACGAGTTTTTATATGGTAGCTGGGCTACTAGCTAGTGATGGCGGTGATATATTTCTTGATGGTGTTAATATAAAAAGTATGCCAGTTCATAAACGAGCGATGATGGGGCTTGGGTATTTGCCACAAGAGGCCTCAATCTTTAGACAAATGACTGTTGAAGAAAACGTACGTGCTATTTTGGAGCTTAAAAAACTGGGGCATAAAAAAGTTAAAACTGAAGTTGATAGACTGCTTGCGGCTCTAAATATTGAGCATTTACGTGATGTTAATGCAATGGCATTATCTGGTGGTGAAAGAAGGCGTTGTGAGATTGCTAGAGCTCTAGCTAATTACCCAAGGTTTATTTTGCTTGATGAGCCTTTCGCGGGAGTTGATCCTATAGCGGTTGCTGATATTCAAAAAGTTATTAACTTTTTGAAAGACTTGGGTATTGGGGTCATTATTACTGATCATAATGTACGTGAAACTCTTAGAATCTGTGATCGTGGATATATAATTAGTGAAGGTAATGTATTAGCTAGTGGTATTCCTGATGAGTTAGTTAATGATGAAAAAGTGAAGCAAGTGTATCTGGGTGAAAATTTTACATTATGAATAATATCGACATACAAAAATCCCATTCGATAGCTACTTATATCCGTAATACATTTAACTGTGAAATACCTAAAATAGCAGTTATTTTAGGCTCAGGATTGGGTGATTTTACCAAAATGGTAAAAATAATTAAAACTATACCATATGCAGATATTCCAAATTTTCCAGAAAGTCATGTTGAAGGTCATAGAGGTAGTCTTACTATAGTAGAAGTTGCTAATAATAAGCAAGCTCTAATAATGGAGGGGCGGTTTCATTATTATGAAGGGTATGCTCCTTCAGATGTGGTATTGCCAATAGTTGTTTTTCATTTATTAGGTATCAAAACGTTGATAGTTAGTAATGCCTCAGGTGGAATTAATAGAGATTTTGAGTCTGGGGATTTGATGATTATTAAGGATCATATTAATTTCACTGGAAATCATCCTTTAATAGGTAAAAATGATAATAACCTTGGCCCACGTTTTCTTGATCAAACTGAGTGTTATAGTAATGAATTAATTAATCATGCTAAAAATGTAGCTAATAAATTAGATATTACTCCTAAAGAAGGTGTTTATATAGCAGTGTCAGGCCCTACTTATGAAACTAAAGCTGAAATAAAAGCTTTTGCTGGTATGGGGGCAGATGCTGTTGGGATGTCAACAGTATACGAAGTAATCATGGCTAATTATTTTAAAATAAAAGTGCTTGGGATTTCATCTATTACCAATCTAGCAACTGGTATTGCAACTGAGCACCATGATCATGCTAAAATTGTTGGTACGGCATCAAAAATATCTGTAGTATTTTCTTCTTGGGTAAAACAAATTATTCTCGAGCTTTAGCTCGTTCCAGTTTTTTTCTCAAATATACAGATAAAGATGATGCAAACAATGTACATATCATAGCCATGATTAATAAAATAGTGTAGATTTTATCATTGATGATGCCAATATTTAATCCAATATTAAGCAATACGACCTCAATAATACCTCGCATATTTAGTAATGAGCCAAGCATTGTTGATTCATCATTTGACATGCCCATAAATTTACCAGTTATAAAAGAACCTCCAAATTTACCTAATAAGGCAATCAGGCTAAAAATTACAATCATTAATATTGTTGTATAGTTAAATGAAATAACTATATTAGCAGCAACACCAGTTTCTACAAAATAAATTGGTAATAAAATTGTATTTATAAGTAAAAATAAACTTTTTCTAAGTTTGGCTATCATTTCATTATTATGAGGGAGGATTAGACCAAATAAAAATCCACCAAAAATTTGATGTAAATTTACAAAGTCAGCAAGAGCTGCTGAAGCAAAACAACCAATTATTAAAAAACTAAGCATAGTGCTTTCTTTTTTTATGCGTGGCACAATATAAGCGAATATTCGCGGTGCAATGCTGATTATAAAAACTAGGTATGCTATAAAACCTATTGGAGCTAAGGAGTAAATAGTCGCATCTTGTTGACTGAAAATTAAAACCACCCCAAGAAGAACCCATAAGAAAACCTCATCTACAAATCCACAAAGTAATGCCAAACTTCCTATGTTGGTGTTTATTAAATGCGTATGTTTTAGAAACATTGATAAAACTGGAAATGCTGTCATTGAGACCGCAAGACCAATAAAAATTTCAAACATTAAATCAAGATGATGGTTGGTAACGTCATTATTGTAGAAGTTTTGATATTGTCCATTTAGCCATGAAAGATTATGATGAACTAATAACCGAGCAAATAAAAACCCTAATACAAACGGAACTAACATGTTTATTAGGGTTATTGGCAGGTATCTTTTTCTAATAAGTATATTTTTATAGTTTAATTGATTGCCAACTAGCATCATAAACATTACAATACCCATTTGCCCAAGACCTGCTATGGCATGAATATCAAAATATTTTGTTGGTAAGTTTAGACGTTGGATAATTATCCCAGCAATTATGCCACCTAGCACAATAGGGCGTCCAAATTTAGTCATTATATTATAGGTGATATTGGTTGTAACTAATATAACGACCAAGGTAAAGAATAACTTATCAATACTGTCAAACTCATTTATCAGTAACATCAATATTTACCTTTATAACTTACACCCTATAATTTACCATAAATTAGCAATAAATATACTTAAAGTTATGTTAAAATACACATAAATTTTATATGGTGAATTATAATAAAAAAAGCTATTCTTCTTATGGGGCCAACCGCTACTGGAAAAACTGAACTGGCATTAAGGTTGGCTTCAGTGTATCCTATTGAAATAATCAGTGTAGACTCGGCATTAATTTATCAGGATATGGATATTGGCTCAGCTAAACCAAGTTTATCTGAGTTATCTTTAGTTCCACATCATCTTATAAATATTATGACGCCCCTCCAAACTTATTCAGTAGCAAATTTCATTAGTGATAGCGTTACCTTGATTAATGAAATTACTTATCGTGGTGCTATACCTTTACTTGTTGGTGGAACTATGATGTACTATAATGGACTTTTAAATGGCATATCAAGTTTACCTCAAGCAAATGCTACTATTCGTGATGAGTTATTAATAAAAGGAGATGCTAAAGGATTTGATAAATTATATCAAGAGCTTATGTCTGTTGACAAGGTAGCGGCTAGTAAGATTATGCCAAATGATAGACAGAGAATTATTCGGGCTTTAGAGGTGTTTTATTTAACAGGTGTACCAATTAGCCGTTTACAGATAGAAAATAAGGTGCATTTAGCGTCAGAAATTGAGTTTTTATCTTTAGCAATTGTTCCTGAGAATCGAGAGATTTTACATTCAAGAATTAATTCTAGATTTGATAAGATGCTAATTAATGGTTTTATCGAAGAAGTTAAGAATTTACAAATCAAATATCCATGCTTAAATATCAACCATACCTCCATGCGAAGTGTCGGTTATCATCAGGTTTGGCAGTATTTAACTGGAGAAATAAGCTACAAGGAGCTAGTTGATAAAGGTAAGGCCGCAACTAGGCAACTAGCAAAACGACAAATTACCTGGCTTCGAAGTATGAATACTATCAATCTAGATAATGGGGAACTAAATTTAGATTATTTATTTAAAGAGCTATCTCAAAGAGTTAATGATTTTTTATGCTAAATTAATGTTTTGTACCATATGTTGTGCTATAATATCTACATATACACTATATATAGTGTTTTTAAAAAAGGGTAAAAGTGTTTAAGTTTTTTAAAAGTAAGAAAGACTCCAGTCCTGCTATAGATGTGGTTGAAGAAATATCTGTACCAATAGCTAATGTACTTGAAGCTGTTAGTAATGAAGTTCACGAACACTCAATAGAGCCTTCTGGTAATACCTCAGTAGCTAAAGTGTCGTGGTCGAGTCGTCTAAAGGATGGTCTATCTAAAACACGAGATAATTTTGGTAAAAAGCTATTAGGGGTATTTGGTGCTGGTAATATTGATGAAAATCTATATGAAGAGTTAGAGACGATTTTATTAGCTTCTGATATTGGATTTTCGGCGACCAATCGCTTACTTGAACAAATCAAAAAGAAGGTTAGTTTGAGAGGGCTTAAAGATAGAGGCGAACTTCAAAATCTGCTTAAAGAGGGTTTAGAAGAATTGTTAAACCCACTAGAGAAACCACTTATTACTGGTGGTCATAAGCCTTTTGTAATAATGTTAGTTGGAGTGAATGGAGCTGGTAAAACCACCTCAATTGGTAAATTAGCTAAGTACTTCCAATCTCAGGGGAAGAGTGTAATGCTTGTTGCTGGTGACACATTTAGAGCAGCTGCGCGTGAGCAACTAATTGCTTGGGGTGGTAAAAATAATGTAACTGTTGTATCTCAAGAAAATGGTGATCCAGCTGCTGTGTGTTTTGATGCTATTCAATCAGCCATAGCCCAAAAAATAGATATCGTACTAGCAGATACTGCAGGGAGACTACCGACACAGTTAAATTTGATGGAAGAAATTAAAAAAGTAAAACGTGTAATTGGTAAAGCACTAAATGGTGCGCCTCATGAGGTTTTACTAGTATTAGATTCTAATATTGGACAAAATGCACTTAATCAAGTTAGATCTTTTGATGATGCTTTAATTCTAACAGGTTTGGTATTAACAAAACTGGATGGTACTGCTAAAGGCGGGGTTATTTGTGCGATTGCTCGTGAACGTCCAATACCGCTACGATTTATCGGAGTTGGTGAAACCATAGATGATCTAAGGCCTTTTGTAGCCAAGGATTATGTTAATGCTTTATTTAATGAATAAAATTTTGAAGGGGAATAATCATGGAATTTGCTAATAATGAATCACTTATTACAAATGATGGTGTAAATCGTGTTAATATGGTTGATAAACGTATTATTAATGGTCAAACAGATGTAAACCAACTAGTGCCATTTAAGTATAAATGGGCGTGGGAAAAATATTTGGCTACTTGTGCAAATCATTGGATGCCACAAGAAATAAATATGCAAAGAGATATTGAATTATGGAAAAATCCAAACGGTCTAACTGAAGATGAAAGATTGATTGTAAAGCGTAATCTAGGTTTTTTTGTAACTGCTGATAGTTTGGCTGCCAATAACATAGTTCTTGGTACATATCGTCAAATCACCGCTCCTGAATGTCGCCAATTCTTACTGCGTCAGGCATTTGAAGAGGCTATTCATACTCATGCTTATCAATATATAGTTGAAAGCCTTGGTTTGGATGAAGGTGAGATTTTTAATGCTTATCATGAAGTCTCCAGTATCAAAGCTAAAGATGAGTTTTTAATTCCTTTTATTGATACCTTAACTAATCCAACATTTACAACTGGTACACCTGAGGCGGATCAAAAGCTACTAAAATCATTGATAGTATTTGCATGTATTATGGAGGGTATATTCTTCTATGTTGGTTTTGTACAAATCCTTGCTCTTGGTCGTCAAAACAAAATGACTGGAGCTGCTGAACAGTATCAATACATCCTACGTGATGAGTCTATGCATTGTAATTTTGGAATTGATCTAATTAATACCATTAAACTAGAAAATCCACATTTATGGACTGAAGAGTTCAAGGCTGAAATTACTGAGTTATTTCGTAAAGGTGTTGATTTGGAGTATGCTTATGCAGAAGACACTATGCCTCGTGGAGTGCTTGGGTTGAATGCAAGTATGTTTAAAGAATATTTACGCTTTATCTGTAACCGTCGGATGCAGCAAATTGGGGTTAATGAGCTATTCCTAGGTGCTACAAATCCATTCCCGTGGATGAGTGAGATGATAGATCTTAAGAAAGAGAAGAATTTCTTTGAAACAAGAGTGACAGAGTATCAAACTGGCGGTGCATTAGCCTGGGATTAATAAAATCCTACATCACTGCTAACTTCGTCATATGTTACAAGACGCAATCCTCACGTATGCTTCTACTAATATGGATAATATTATAAAAAATCAAGTAATTTCTTACTTGATTTTTTATATTTACTAATATAATGTTTAGTGGAACACAAAGTAGCAATCATTAACTACAGATTCTGGTATAATTATCAGTGAAATAGGGATTAGCGGAGTTAAACTGATGAGAATAACAACATTATATGAAA
>CANEUJ010000084.1 GCA_947441745.1 Neisseriaceae bacterium
TACGTACAGAGAATAAGTTTAGAAATAAGATGCTAAAGAAAAATATTGCCGAAAAAGTTAAGGCTGACCCGTGAGGAAACCAATACTGAATAATAATAACTGCTGCAGAAATTTCAGCCGCAATAGTAATTGCCCAGTTAAACCAATAGTTAATTCCCATGGCATATCCAAATGATGGGCTTACAAATTTACCTGAATATTCACAAAAAGAACCAGTTGATGGCATAAATGTTGACAACTCACCAAGACTTGTTATTAGAAAAAACACCATGATTGATATCAGTAAATATGCAGCAAGAGCACCGCCAGGTCCTGCAACACTAATTGCGTATCCACTAGCGAGGAATATTCCAGTACCAATTGATCCACCAAGAGCAATCATATTCAAGTGTCTAGTTTCGAGGGTTTTTGCTAACATATATGTACCTTATTCAAAAACAGTGGTGGCGGAAATGTAATATAGTTGAGGATTATAGCATATATTTTTTAGAAATCTAACTCTTTTACAAGCCATATAGTACTTGCAAAACGTCCAGTGTTTTTTTCTTTGCGGTAGGAATAAAACATATCATTCTTACAATAGGTGCATAAATTACTGAGATATATATTGTGTTCTAATACCCCCAATTTAATAAGTTGTAGTTTAGCTATGCTGATTAAATCACATTCAAATTTATCCTTGTTTTTTGAGGTGAAAAATACTTTGTTGTCATTGTCTAAGTTTGAAAATATTTCAAATACATCACTACCAACTTCAAAATGTTTAGCACAAATTGCAGGTCCGATATAGGCAATAATATCTTTTGCTAGTGTTTTACTTTGATTAATTGTATTAGAAATTATATTATTTTGTACGCCACGCCATCCTGCATGAATTGCACCAACAAAACTTCCAGTGGTATTTGTTATTAATATAGGAATACAATCAGCAGTCATTACCACACAAACAGTATTACTTGTTGTAGTAATAGCTGCATCATAGCTTTTGCCATTCGCTTCATCTTTATCTAAGTCTAGTACTAAATTAGTATGGGTTTGGCTAAGCCATTTAGGCTCATTTGGTAGTGACATTGATAATATTTGGCGATTATGTATGACATTTTTAGAATTGTCTCCCACGTGAAGTGCTAAATTAAAATCATTATTATCAGGACTGATTCTAGTTGTGATTAGGGTTTTTACATTTTTAGGAGCGTTCCAGTTGGCTTTTAGATAGCTATTTAACATATAACACCTCCCAGTCACCCTCATCTTCATCCATATCACTATCATCAAAACTATCTTCTGGATTCTTTAGAGTGTTGAGTAAGTATTTGATATCTGAAGCCATAGGGCATGAAAAATTTACCGTTTCACCAGTTGAGGGATGGGCAAAGCTTAATCTCATTGCGTGAAGAGCCTGTCTATCAAGAGATTCGATAGCTTCTAAAACATGTGCTGGGTAGTTTACTTTGCCGCTACCATAGGTTTTATCGCCAACCAAAGGGTGTCCTAGCGATTTAAGATGTACGCGTATTTGATGTGTTCTACCTGTTTCAAGGCGACATTCAATATAACTTAGTTTATCAAAATGTTCAATTACTTTGTAGTGGGTTATTGATTCTTTGCCACCAAATTTAAGTGTGGTCATTTTGATCCTGTTTTTTGGATCACGTCCAATATTGGTTTTGATAGTTCCCTCAGGAGGTAAAGTTCCCTCTGCAACTGCATGATAAATACGGCTTACACTATGATCTTGAAGTTGTTGTACTAATTTAGTTTGGGCTAAAAGAGTTTTGGCAACTACCATTAATCCAGTGGTATCTTTATCAAGGCGGTGAACTATTCCAGCTCTCGGTATTTGAGATAAATTGGGGTAATGAAAAAGCAAACCATTTAATAGCGTTCCGCTCCAGTTGCCATTACCTGGGTGAACTGTAAGTCCAGCCTGTTTATTAATAACCAAAATATGTTCGTCTTCAAAAATAATATCTAATGGTATATCTTCAGGCGTAAAAGCCTTAGTCTCGTCACTAAGGGGGGCATTTATGATAACAACCTCCCCTCCAGATACTTTATCTTTAGGTTTTGGCGTTTGATCATTAACTAAAATGAAGCCCTCCTTTATCCAATTAGTTAGCTTACTTCTTGATAATTCTGGTATAATCGCGGATAAGGTTATGTCTAAACGATTCCCGTAGTACTCTTCAGGAATAGTTAGGTAAATAGGTTCTTGATCTAATTCTATGTGGGGTGTAAACATATTGTTCTGTTCTTTCAAAAAAGCCCTGATACTTGTGATTTTATCACTTTTTATCGCTACGTGTTCAGATAGTAATGATCCAGTCAAGGAAGAAACGCGTGGTTGGTCCGTGCAGCAGCTATATGCTTCAGCTAGTACGGCATTGGCAAAAAAGAATTATGATAGAGCTATTAAGCTTTATAGTGCTTTAGAATCAACATATCCTTATGGTGTATATGCTCAGCAGGGGTTGCTTGATATTGCTTATGCTTATTATCAAAATAATCAGCCAGAATTAGCATTGCCGATGATAGAAGAATTTATAAAGACGTATCCAACAAATACTAATATGGATTATGCTTTTTATCTTAAAGGATATATAAACTACAAAAATGATAACGGTTTATTGTCGAGTTTTACAGGTCAAGATTTAGCAGAGCGAGATCCTAAAGGAGCAGAGGAAGCATTTGCGGCTTTTACACAACTAGTTAATAATTATCCAAATTCACGGTTTACTCCTGATGCTAAAGATAAGATAAATCGTCTGGTTAATGCTCTAGCTAGAGGTGAGCTATATAAAGCTAGATTTTATATGTCTATCAATGCATATTTAGGTGCGATTAGTAGATCACAAAATCTGATTACGCAGTATCCAAATACGCAACAGGTTGAAGAGGCTTTGGCAATTCAAATAACAGCGTATAAAAAACTAGGGAAAGATACTTTGTCAAATTCTGTACAAAAAGTGCTGGTACTTAACTTTCCCCAAAGTGATTATATAAATCATGAATGGGTTGATAATGATATCCCTTGGTATGCTTTTTGGCGGTGATAATGTTTTGCTATGTGTCATTTAATGAGATGACGTAGTCCATTAATAATTTTTTAAAAGGTGTAGTGTATGAATGAAAATATTGCAAATAAGTTGATAGATAAACTAATAGGGTTATTTATCTATGCCTTGTTTATTGTTCCGTTTTTAATTCCATATAGTTATTTTCCCGTATCAAAATTTTATTCAGAAGCTTCTGCAATGTTGTTTTCTCTGGTTATTGGGATATTAGCTATTTATAGAGCTCCAAAAATTGGAATTTCAAGTGCGGGAATATCTTGTGGTCTATTTGTTATATTTTTATTTTTACAGATTTTGGTTATTCCAATTAGATTACCTGGTATAAACCTTGATGTTGCAATGGAGTTTGTTGTTGCAGGTGTTATGTCTATTGGCATAACGTCTTTACTTAATTCAGATGAAGAAATTCAAGCAAAAATCATTAGACAAATAGCATGGGCAGTATTAATTAGTGTGACTATTCAAGCTTTGTATGGGTTTTTACAGTATACTGGACAAGCTGAAAGCTATAAAGATTATATATTATTTAATGGTAGTGGTGACTCAAATATATTTGGTAATATTGGGCAAAAAAATGATTATGCTGATTTTATTTCAGTAGGTGTTTTTGCCTTGGCGTATCTGTATTTTATTCGTCAAATTAATTTAACTGTATTTGCACTGTATGCATTGTTTTTTGGGTTTATAATTACAGTTAATACATCTCGTACTTCATTTGTGTATTTTATTTTAGCACTTTTAGCAACTCTCGGGTTTATGATTTTTAATCGTAAAAAACATCTAACAAATAATAGACAAGTACTGGTTTTGATATTGTCTATGATTGTTGGGTTGTTTATATTAGAAGCCTTGTTACCTAAAATAATAGCGGCTTTTTCAACTAGCCATGCTGATGCTAATTCTGGTTTATATAGATTTAGTGAAAGTAGTATTGGTCAATCAACCTATAGACGTTTTTATGAGTGGTACAAAGATATTATTATTTTTATGCACCATCCTATTTTTGGGATTGGCTGGTACCAATATCCTCATGAAGCAATTTATTTAATGAATACAGAACGCTTTATGTATATTCCTGCAAATTCTGCGTTGTATACCCACAGCCACAATAGTCCATTAAATATTTTGGCTGAGACTGGAATAGTCGGATTTGCAATAACAATGATATATGGTTTTGGGTATTCATTATATCGAATGTTTAAGAATTTTAATAATTATCATACATTATTTGTTGCTTTTATGATATTGACGATTTTTGGGCAAAGTTTCTTTCAATACCCATTATGGTACGCATATTTCTTGATGTTTTTTATATTGTTTTTATCACTTGATAAACCTATCTATCAAATTAATAACTCAAAGACAATTAAAGGAGTTGCAACTTTAGTTTTGCTGGTATTTTTAGGGATTGGTTATTCGAATATCCAAACTTATAATCAAATGTTAACCTATACTCAAGTTCCTGAAGATGCTGATGATTATGCTAATAATCTACAGCAGCTAGAAAAACTTGTTGATAGTAGCTCAATATGGGCGATGCCAGCACTTTTGGTAATCGACAACTATATATTACCTATATCACCAAAAACAAATGCTGCAATGTCACCACAAGACCAAGCTAAATATCTTGATAAATTAGCTAATGTATTACCGTATCCAGGTGCTATTTTCAAACAAATTATTAGTCATAAGGCTATTGGTGATAATGAAGGTTCTTTGGCTTATGCTAATTTATTAGCCCATGCTTTTCCATACTTTAAAGATAAATTTGCAGACGAATTGCAATCAAATCCAGCATTTAGTAATGAAGTGGCGGCAATACATGGTTTTCAATATGAAGATAGATCAGTATTTGCTAAGAAATCAAATTAAGATTAATATTTAACAGTTGGTTGCTTTTAAGGTATCCGCTATATAAACAAGATAAGGATCGTAAAAATGAATATTGTAGCTAATAATTTTGTGCCTGTAGTTGTAGAGCAAAGTGCTAGGGGAGAGCGTTCATTTGATATATACTCACGGCTTTTACGTGAGCGAATTATATTTTTAGTTGGTGAAGTAAACGACCAAACAGCCAATGTAGTTGTTGCTCAAATGTTGTTTCTTGAAGCTGAAAACCCAGATAAGGATATTTATTTTTATATAAACTCTCCAGGAGGTTCAGTTACAGCAGGGATGTCGATTTATGATACTATGAATTTTGTAAAATGTGATGTTAATACACTATGTATTGGACAAGCTTGTAGTATGGGTGCTTTTTTATTATCTGCAGGTACTAAGGGTAAACGTTTTGCACTACCTAGTTCACGCATTATGATTCATCAGCCTTTAGGTGGGTTTCAGGGTCAGGCTTCAGATATAGAAATTCATGCTAAAAATATTTTATTTATGAAGCAGCATTTGAATGAATTATTGGCTAAACACACAGGGCAAACACTTGAAAAAGTTCAGAATGATACTGATAGAGATAATTTCATGACGTCAATTGAGGCATCCGAATATGGATTAATCGACTCAGTTTTAAATAATAGATGTGAATTAGATAAGGGGATGTTAAATGATAAATAAGCATTGTGCCTTTTGTGGGCGTGGTGAAAAGCAAGTTGCACATTTAATTGAGGGTAACGAGGGCTTTATTTGTAATGACTGTATCAATAACTGCGTAGCAATTTTAAAAAACTCGGTGGAAGCTAATAAAAACTCTGAATTTGCTATTTTTAAACCAGCACCAACTCCGAAAGAAATTAAAGCTGAGCTTGATAAATACGTCATTGGTCAAGAACGTGCCAAGAAAATTTTGGCTGTCTCAGTATACAACCATTATAAGAGAATTGGCGATATGACTGATGACGGAGTTGAATTAGCTAAGAGTAATATTTTATTAATTGGACCAACTGGTTCAGGTAAAACATTATTAGCTCAGACTTTGGCTCGTTTTCTTGATGTTCCATTCGCTATTGCCGATGCTACAACTTTGACTGAAGCTGGCTATGTAGGGGATGATGTAGAGAATGTATTAGTAAGATTATTACAAAGCTGTGATTTTGATGTAAAAAAAGCCCAAAAAGGTATTATATATATTGATGAAATAGATAAGATTGCTCGTAAATCAGAAAACACTTCGATTACTCGTGATGTATCTGGTGAAGGCGTGCAACAAGCACTTCTAAAGTTAGTTGAGGGGACGGTAGCTAATGTACCACCTCAAGGTGGGCGTAAGCACCCAGGGCGTGAAATGATCGCTATTGACACTAGTAATATACTATTTATTTGTGGTGGTGCGTTTGATGGTTTGGAAAAAATTGTTCAGATGCGAAGTACCAAATCAGGTATTGGTTTTGGGGCTCAGGTGGTTTCTAAAGATAATGTTGTTAATAAAAATAAATACTTGATGGAAGCACAACCCCATGACTTGGTTCGTTTTGGTCTTATTCCAGAGTTTATTGGAAGACTTCCGATACACGCTATATTATCTGAACTTGATGAAGATATTTTAATAGCGATCTTAACTGAGCCTAAAAATGCTCTTATCAAGCAGTATGCTAAATTATTTAGAATGCAAAACATCGAGTTATCTTTTGATGATGAAGCTATACACGCAGTTGCCAAAAAAGCACTTAGCCGTAATACTGGGGCTAGGGGGTTGCGTTCGATATTAGAGAGTATACTACTTGAGACAATGTATGAATTACCAACTATGGAAAACGTGTCTAAGATTACTATTACAAAAGCTGTGGTTGATGATAATGAGCAACCATTAGCAGCTACCAGCCTAGAAGCAGTATCTTAGTATTTATGTAATACTATTGCTTATTTTTAGAGTATCGGTTATAATAATGTATTAGAGTTAAGGTGAGCCTGTTCAGGCTCGCTTTTTTGTTTTATAAAGAATTAAACCTATGAAATTAAATACAATATTGGAACAAACAGTACCTGGCTTAGGGTATGAGCTTGTTGATGTAGAGATTGCCCCATCAAAGCTTGTTAGGGTTTATATCGATAAAGAAGGTGGAATTACGATTGAAGACTGTGAGATTGTATCCAATCATTTAAGTAAGGTATTATTAGTTGAAGAAATTGCTTTTAATCGATTAGAGGTATCATCGCCAGGGATTGAGCGACCATTAAAGAAAATTGAAGATTATAATCGATTTAAAGGTAGGGTTGCAAAAGTAAAAACTCGTGAACTAATAAATGGAGAAAAGATATTCCAAGGCGTTATTAATTCTGTAGAAGATAATATGATAGTACTTGGACTTGA
>CANEUJ010000085.1 GCA_947441745.1 Neisseriaceae bacterium
ATATTCCTGCTGTTGATGCTAAAGCTGAAAAATCAGCTGAGTAATCAATACAAAATCACAAAAAAGCCGTTATCTGATGATAACGGCTTTTTTATTAGCTGATTTAGCCTAGATTATAATTTGGTGCTTCTTTGACGATTTGTACATCATGTACATGTGATTCCTTAATCCCTGCTGAGGAAATCTCAACGAATTTAGCATTTTTATGCATATCGGTAATCATTGGGGTTCCAAGGTATCCCATTGATGCTCGAAGTCCGCCAATAAGTTGGTGAATTACTGAGCTAAGAGCTCCTTTATGAGGTACTCGCCCTTCAATTCCTTCAGGAACTAGCTTCTCTTCACCATCAGTTACTTCTTGAAAGTATCTATCTGCTGAGCCTTTACTCATTGCTCCAAGAGATCCCATGCCACGATATGTCTTATAACTACGCCCTTGAAATAACTCTATCTCACCAGGTGCTTCATCAGTTCCAGCTAACATACTACCAAGCATGACACTTGAAGCACCAGCTGCAAGAGCTTTTGCGATATCTCCTGAGAAACGAATTCCTCCATCTGCGATTACAGGTATATCTGTATTTTGTAGAGCATTAGCTACATTGCTAATAGCACTTAGTTGCGGTACGCCAATTCCAGCTACTATTCGAGTAGTACAAATTGAGCCAGGTCCAATACCAACTTTTACTGCATCAGCCCCTGCTTTAGCTAAAGCAATTGCAGCTTCAGCTGTAGCTATATTACCCGCGATAACATCAACATGGGGGTAGGTGTCTTTTATCCATTTAACACGCTCTATAACACCTTGTGAATGACCATGTGCAGTATCTACTACAATGACATCAACTCCAGCTTCCACAAGCAATCCAACACGCTCTTCAGTGTCACCTCCAACACCAACTGCAGCACCAACCAAAAGTTGACCGTGTTTGTTTTTATTCGCATGAGGAAATGTTATGTTTTTAGTTAAATCCTTTACAGTAATTAAACCTTTTAGCTCCATATTTTTGTTTACAACTAGTACTCGCTCTAATCTATGCTTATGCATTAATTCACGAGCTTCGTTAACACCGCTACCTTCTAAAACTGTCACTAACTCTTTGGTCATGATGTTTTTGACTGGTTGGTCCATATTGGTTTCAAAACGTAAGTCTCGATTAGTAATTATTCCTACAAGTTTACCATTATCAACTACTGGAAAGCCTGAGATTTTACGTTTTTGTTTTATTTGGAATAACTCTTTAACTGTTAGATTTGGGTCAATGCAGATAGGGTCTTTAACAATACCTGATTCATGGCGTTTGACAATGGATACGCGTTCTGCTTGATATTTTGGTCTCATGTTTTTATGAATAATACCTATTCCACCTTCTTGGGCTAATGCAATAGCCATTTTGGCATCAGTAACTGTATCCATTGCTGATGACAAAACAGGTATATTAAGCGGTAAGTTTTTGGTTAATTTGCTTTTGGTTATTACATCTTTGGGTAATACAGATGAATAACCTGGTAATAAAAGTACATCATCAAATGTGTATGCTTTTTGTATTATGTTTAACATATATTCCTTCTTTCTATTTTTTAATTCTTTTATTTACCTGTTCTATAATGTCGCTGAAATCAGTTATGTCTTTAAAGCTTCGGTAAACTGAAGCAAATCTAATATACGCTATTTGATCTAGTTTAGCAAGCTGTGCCATTACCATATCACCGATTAAGCGACTTTGGATTTCTCTATCCCCTATAGCTAATATTTTTTGACGAATATTATCAATAGCTTCATCTACTAAGATTAAAGATACGGGGCGTTTATGGAGTGCTAACATAATACTGTCTCGTACTTTATCTTCTAAGTATTCTTCACGCATCCCATTAGATTTAACAACTGCCGGCATTTGTAAGTCAACCTTTTCTAGTGTATTAAACCTTTTGTCACAATTATTGCAGCGTCTACGGCGTTTTACAACCATACGGTCTTCACTAAGTCTAGTGTCAATAACCTGAGTATCTTCGAAATTACAATAAAAGCACTTCATTTACATTATCTCTTTAACAATGGAAAACCAAGTGTTTCGCGTGATTCATAGTATTTTTCAGCAACAAGCCTAGCTAAGTTTCTGATTCGTCCAATATAAGCGGCTCTCTCGGTCACAGATATTGCTCCATGAGCATCTAGTAGATTAAACGTGTGTGCAGCATCTAGGATTAATTCGTATCCAGGTAAAACTAGATTAGTGTCTAAAATACGTTTTGCTTGTTCTTCAAATTGGTTAAACTGAGTAAATAGCCAAGTGGTATCAGAGTCTTCAAAATTATATTTAGATTGCTCGATTTCATTTTGTTTAAATACATCGCCATATGTAACAGTATTTCCATCAAGGGTACGAGTCCACACCAAATCATATACATTGTCAACGTTTTGTAAATACATTGCTAAACGTTCTAAACCATAAGTTATTTCACCAAGAACTGGTTTACAATCAAGTCCACCAACTTGTTGAAAGTATGTAAATTGAGTAACTTCCATGCCATCTAGCCAAACCTCCCAGCCAAGACCCCAGGCACCAAGAGAGGGGTTTTCCCAGTTATCTTCGACAAAGCGAATATCATGAACTTGTAAATCCACTCCAAGATTACGAAGTGAATCCAGATATAGCTCTTGGATATTATCGGGAGATGGCTTCAGAGCTACCTGAAACTGATAATAATGTTGTAGGCGGTTTGGACTATCACCATAACGACCGTCTTTGGGGCGTCTTGATGGCTGTACATATGCAGCAAACCATGGCTCAGGGCCGATGCTTCTTAAAAAAGTTGCGGTATGAGATGTTCCAGCACCCATTGGTTTATCAAATGGTTGTAGGATTACACAACCTGAAGATGCCCAAAATTGTTGCAGCTTTTGTATGACTTCTTGAAAAGTTATTTTGGTATTTGTAGCAGTACTATTCATGATTTTTGCCTTAAGCTTAAGTATTGCACGATATTTTACCACTTTGTATACCTATAGTAGGGGATATCTATGCTAAAATATGGTTATATTAAATTAATCTGTAAAAATATGTGAGAAAATAATGCAAATCGCAAGTAATAAAAAAGCTCTTTTTGATTATTATATTGAAGAGCGGTATGAAGCAGGAATGGTTTTAGAAGGCTGGGAAGTGAAGGCTATTCGTGAAAATAAAGTACAGCTGAAAGATAGTTATGTAAAAATAAAAGATGGGGAAATGTGGCTGCTAGGGTGTCATATTTCTGCACTAAGATCAGCCAGTACTCATGTGAATCCAGATGCTGAAAGAATTAAAAAGCTATTACTAAAGAAAAAAGAAATTGATAAATTAATTGGTAAAGTAGAACAAAAAGGTTATAGTTTGGTTGCACTAAATTTACATTATAGTAAGGGTAAGGTTAAGGCGGAAATTGCTCTTGCTAAAGGTAAAAAAATGTATGATAAGCGTGCTGTTGAAAAAGAAAAAGAGCTAAATAAAGAAAAAGCACAGATGGAAAAGCAGTATAAGAGAATGTAAGAACATTTTTAGCAATGCAAAGTGATACTTAACTATATTATAATAATCTCTTTTGGGGGTTTACACATATGACAATACAAAAAAATTCAGAACTTAGAATGCAAAAATCATTTGATAGCTATAAATTTAGTTTATCTAAAATTAGAACGGGTCGTGCTCATGCTGGCATTTTGGATCATGTACAGGTTGATTATTATGGCTCTTTAATGCCACTTAATCAAATTGCAACTATCACAGCAGCTGATGCAAGGACTATTACAGTACAGCCGTGGGAAGCAAAACAAGCAGGTGCTGTTGAAAAAGCGATTCGTGATTCAGATTTAGGATTAAACCCAGCGATTAACGGTAGTGTTATTCGAGTGCCAATGCCTGCTTTGACAGAAGAACGCCGTAAAGAACTAATCAAAGTTGTTAAGTCTGATGGTGAAGATGCGAAGGTTGCAATACGCAATATCAGACGTGATGCTAATAACGAGTTAAAATCAAATCTTAAAGATAAGCTTATTACTGAAGACGAAGAAAAGCGTGGTCAGGATGATGTTCAGAAGGTTACTGATAAATTTATCGCTGAAATTGATAAGGCTACTCTTGAAAAAGAAAAAGAGCTACTCACTGTTTAGTGCATTTTGTTGTATACGGGGGTATAGAGTTTGATTGTTCCTAAGCATATTGCAATAATTATGGATGGTAATGGGCGTTGGGCCAAAAAACGCTTCTTACCTCGAGTATCTGGACATGTAAAAGGTGTCAGTCGTGTAAAGGAAATTGTAGAGCATTGTACAGTATTGGGTGTTAAATATTTGACTTTATTTGCTTTTGGACGCGATAACTGGAAGAGGCCACAAGACGAAGTTTCTTTTTTAATGAATTTACTATCAGAACAAATCAGCAAAGAGTTTTATAAACTTCACGACAAAAACGTTAAGATACGCTTTGTCGGAGATCGTACTCGATTATCTTCTCATATACAAGAGCAAATGGACTCTATAGAAAAATTAACTTCAAACAATACTACAATTAATCTAAATATAGCAATTGACTATAGTGGTACGTATGATATAGTTCAAGCCGTCAATAAGGTTATAGCTAGTAATCTAAAGGCATCAATTACAGAAGAAGATTTTAGCAAGTATTTATTATCATACCCAGACCCTAATCCTGATTTATTTATACGAACTTCTGGTGAATTTAGAATTAGTAACTTCCTACTATGGCAGATTTCTTATAGTGAGTGTTATTTTACTGAAAAACTTTGGCCTGATTTTAATAAAAAAGCATTGGATACTGCAATTCAATGGTTTAATTCACGAGAACGTAGGTTTGGTATGATATCAGAACAAATACAAGGAGTGCTGTAAGATGTTAAAGGAACGGGTTGTTACAGGGGTAGTCTTATTTGTTTTATCATTAATATGTTTATTTGAGTTACCTGAAGTTGGGTTTACTGCTGCTATTTGGCTATTGTGTTTAGTTGGTGTTTACGAATTAACTAGAATGTATAAATTTGATTGGATAAATCAAATTGGGCTGATGGTGTTATTAACGGTTTTAGCTTTATTACTCTATATCTCACGTTATGATATGGGGCAAGTTATAATGAGTATGTCATTATTAACATGGTGTTTTATTGTTCCGTTTATTCTAGTTACTCATCCCAGACGATTTTCATTATTTGTTGTTGCCTTTTTTGCAGTGATTATTTTTATTCCAGCATTTTATGCTGCGGTTAAATTATATGATTTATTGGGTCCATGGCGTTTAGTAGGAATAATGACAATTGCATGGGTATCTGATACTGGAGCGTATTTTGTTGGACGTAAATTTGGTCGCCATAAATTAGCTCCTCAAATTAGCCCCGGTAAAACTATCGAAGGTGCGATTGGTGGTTTAGTATTTGTTTTAATATATTTACTAATTATTAAAAGCAGTTGCGAAACTGTGTTTTTGTACAATTATCTAGCGGTATTTAAATTTGGTTTGATTCTAACAACTGCGGGTATTCTTGGTGATTTATTCCAATCATGGCTTAAGCGCATAGCAGGTGTTAAAGATAGTGGAAATATCTTGCCAGGGCATGGTGGGATATTTGATCGTATTGATAGTTTGATAGCCATTTTAGCTATATCATTTGCGATGATTTGGGGTATGATCTAAAATGTCTCAAGTGGCAGTTTTAGGTAGCACTGGTAGTATTGGTACTAGTACCTTAGATGTTATTCGTCATAATCTTGATAAATATCAAATTATTGCACTTACTGCTAACACTGACGCTGATAAATTATTATCCCAATGTATAGAATTTAACCCTAAATATGCAGTGTTGTTAGATAAATCAAAAGCACTGTATCTTGAAACGCAATTAAAAAATCATCAACTAACAACTATCCTCCTAACTAATAAAGAAGATTTGCCATATGTAGTACAACTACCTGAAGTTGACATAGTAATGTCGGCTATTGTTGGTAGTCATGGTCTTATGCCAACTTATAGTGCTATTTTAGCTGGTAAAAAGGTGTTATTAGCAAATAAAGAGTCTTTAGTTGCAGCTGGGCGGTTAATTAAAGATGCATTAAAAGCCAATCCAAAAGCTAGTTTGATACCAGTCGATAGTGAGCATAGTGCGATATTTCAATCATTACCAAATGATTTTGTTACTAATAAAAACGGTATTAATAAAATTATCTTGACAGCTTCAGGTGGCCCATTTCGTGAGTATTCGAAAGAACAGTTGGTAAGTGTAACTCCTGAAATGGCAATTAAGCATCCCAATTGGAATATGGGTAAAAAGATTTCGGTAGATAGTAGTACTCTTATGAATAAGGGGCTAGAAATTATCGAAGCTTATTGGTTATTTGGTACAGATTTGGATAAGATTGATGTAGTAGTTCACCCTCAAAGCATTATTCACTCTATGGTTGAGTACATTGATGGTTCTATAATTGCCCAACTAGGCACTCCTGATATGAAGACACCTATTGCCTATGCACTATCTTATCCTGATAGAATAGTCTCAGGTAGTAGCAAACTTGATTTTAGCACTTTGTCATCTCTAACTTTTGAAAAACCTGACCATGAGCGTTTTCCATGCCTTACTTTAGCTTTTGAAGCCCTAAAAAACGGTAGATCAAGCCCCGCAGTACTAAACGCAGCTAATGAAGTAGCTGTTAGTTTATTTCTTGAACATCAAATCTCATTTTATGATATTTACAAGCTAATTAAGTCAGCGATGGAATATTTCGGAACTACAGATTATTCTACGATTGACGAGATTATCGCAATAGACCAAGCTGTACGTGAGTATACAAATAGTATTGGCTAGTGGGTAGTAATTAGTTTGAGTGCATGGATCCTCGATTCACATTTAGTCAGCAGAATTCGTAGGTCGAGGATGACGGCTAATGGATCTTCCCAAACGCGAACTAATTGCTATTTCAACTTCAGTGCACGTCAATCCCAAACACAAATTGGATGCTGCATTCCTTCGTAAGTCATCCCAAACATAAACTTTATGATGCTTCACAAAGAGTTTGGGATCCATGCTAGATTCTAAAGTGAAAGGAAACTCCTGAATGAGTAATTTTAAGATTAAAGATTTATAATTTGATGAAGGAGTAAGATATTTAGTTTATAATCCTGTTCACTACAACAAGGAGTTATAATGGCTAAACATCTCACTCAGGAGC
>CANEUJ010000086.1 GCA_947441745.1 Neisseriaceae bacterium
ACAATGCTCCTGGGTTTATGTTAGCAATAACATACGCTCAATATATACTCCTAAAAGACCTATCTCATTTATATTATTATATCACATTTTGTTTTTTGTTTCGTATATTTTACATTTTACAGGGTTGGAGAATTTGTAATTTATACATTATTTTAATTACCACGATAAGTTGAGTAGCCAAATGGACTGAGCAATAAAGGGATGTGATAATGTTGATCTGGATTCGTCACTTTAAACTCAACTGGAATATCAGTGAAAAATGTATCTTGGTGTTTTTTAGCAAAAAAGTTAGTTGTCTCAAAAACCACTTGATAAACACCAGACTCTAATTTGCTTGTAGGGCTAAGTAGGCTATCAATGCGACCATTGCTGTTGGTGGTTTGTTGGGTCAGTTTCATCCATTTGCCATCGGTGTTTTTTTTATCAAAATGAACCTTAATACCAACGCCTGGGGTTCCACTTTGAGTGTCCAGCACATGCACGCTAACTCCACCTTCAGCATAAATATTCAATGAAATTAAAGACAAAAGGCTTAAACTTAATAAGTGTTTTTTCATAAACTGCTCCTTAAAATTAACAAATTAAAACTTGAGCTATTTGGAAACGTAGTTATGTTTGCTACAGCAAAAGCCAAATTTCTGCATTGATTTTAACATGTTATATTATTTTGTGGTTAAATATATTTTAACACAATTTTTTATCGATGAATCCATATATCTACCACTCAGATGTCAAGGAGGTTTCTACTACATGTTGCAGTGGAGGTTAGACTGTGGCGTGTATCATTTAATTCTAATGTGGTATCTTTGGTGCATATTCATTTATTATATTGAACTGTAAATGTGGTAAAATCTTGACTTATAGCAAACATATAGAAAGTTTTTCTCAATGCTAAACTCAATTAATCACTCGCCAAATAATTGGATAATGGCGTTTGATTTTGGTGAATCAAGAATCGGGAGTGCAGTTGGTAATACTTTACTTAAGATTCCGCACCCGCTAGTTACCATAAGTGGACATAATAAATTTGAGAAATTTGCCAAAATTGGGAAACTGATTGATGAATGGAGGCCTGTATTGTTGGTCGTTGGTATGCCAGGTGACAAAGAAAATAAAGAATTATTTATTCAAAGTATAATAAGGTTTAGTAATCGTTTGAAAAATAATTTTAAATTACCAGTTGGTTTTGTGAATGAAGATTATACGTCCCAAGAGGCGTGTACTTTACTAAAAGAGCAAGATATCTATGGTAAGGCACAAAAAGGTAAATTAGATTCTCTTGCGGCATGTGGAATCTTACAAACATATTTTAGTAGTATATAGATGATATTTAATAAAGAATTTGATGTTATTGTAATTGGTGGTGGTCATGCTGGTACTGAAGCTTGCCTTGCTTCAAGTCGTATGGGTTTAAATACATTACTAATCACTCATAGTATAGAGACTCTAGGGCAAATGTCATGTAATCCATCAATTGGTGGTATTGGTAAAGGACATTTGGTAAAAGAAGTTGATGCTCTAGGTGGTGTAATGGCATTAGCTGCGGACAACTCAGGGATTCAATTTAGAACGCTCAATAGTAGTAAGGGTCCAGCAGTTAGGGCTACTCGTGTACAAGCTGACAGATTGTTATACAAAGCTTTTGTTCGAAATGTATTAGAAAACCAACCAAACCTAACTTTATTTCAAATGGCGGTTGATGATTTGGTGGTTAAAGATGATAAAATAACTGGAGTAGTTACCCAAAGCGGTATTATTTTTAATGCACGAGCCATTATTCTTACTAGTGGAACATTTTTAGGTGGTAAGATTCATATTGGGTTAGACAATTATATAGGTGGGAGAGCTGGAGATCCTGCAGCAGTCAGCTTGGCATCCAAGTTACGCGAATACCAGTTGCCTGTTGATCGTTTAAAGACAGGGACGCCACCACGAATAGACGGAAGAACTATTGACTTTAGCATTATGGAAGAACAGGCTGGAGATAACCCATTGCCAGTGTTTTCGTATCTAGGTAATCGTGGTATGCACCCACGACAGTTGCCGTGTTATATCACCCATACAAATACGCAAACCCACGATATTATTAGATCAGGTTTAGAGCGTTCTCCATTGTTTACAGGGGTTATTGAAGGGGTTGGGCCTAGATATTGCCCATCAATAGAAGATAAAATCCATCGCTTTAAAGATAAAGAATCCCATCAGATTTTTTTAGAACCAGAAGGGCTTACTACTAATGAGTATTATCCTAATGGTATTTCAACTTCATTGCCATTTGATATTCAATTAGATTTAGTTCATTCGATGAGTGGACTTGAAAACGCCCATATACTAAGACCAGGATATGCTATCGAGTATGATTATTTTAATCCAACGTACTTAAAATCAAACTTAGAGTCCAAATTAATTAGTGGGTTATTTTTTGCAGGGCAAGTAAATGGTACCACAGGTTATGAAGAAGCGGCTGCACAAGGTATTTTAGCTGGTATTAATGCTGGGCTTTTAGTGCAAGGTCGTGATCCATGGTGCCCAAAACGAAGTGAAGCATATCTTGGAGTTTTGGTTGATGATTTAATTACAAAAGGTGTAACTGAACCGTATAGAATGTTTACTTCACGAGCCGAATATCGCTTGCAACTGCGGGAGGATAATGCTGATCTTAGATTAACTGAGATTGGTCGAGAGCTTGGAGTAGTTGGAGATGTACAATGGGGTATATACTGTCGTAAAAAAGATAATGTGTTTAGCGAAATTGAACGGTTAAAATCAGTATTTATTCACCCAGGTAGCATTGATGCTAACCCAGCAGAGGATTTATTAGGTAAGCCACTTGAACGAGAATATTCACTTCATGATATTTTGAAGCGTCCAGAAATAAGCTATACTGATTTAAGCATTTTTAGTGGTTTTGGTGCAATGATGACTGATGATGAACGAATCGGTGAACAAGTAGCAATCCAGATAAAATATGATGGTTATATAAAGCGTCAACAATTAGAGGTTGGTAAACATGCTTATTTGGATGATATAAAAATTATTCCTAATGTCGATTATGCTAAAATAAGTGGATTGTCAAAAGAAGTTGTGCAAAAATTAAATACATTTAAACCAGAAACATTAGGTCAGGCATCTAGAATATCTGGGATTACTCCTGCTGCGGTATCATTACTTTTGGTATATCATAAAAAAGGTTTCCCATTACTTGATAGATAAAGTTTGTTGTGTGTTTTAATTTACCAAAAAGGGGCGGGATGAAAAATATTATCAAAAAAGTGCATAGGCGTCATGCAATTCAACTCTTAACCTACGCTTTTGTTGGAGGCGGTGCTTTTGTTGTGCAGACGATTATATATTTTATAGCACTTAGGATAGATATATTTCCTTCGGTTGCTATGATATTAGGTAATTTTGCTGGGATGGTTTTTGCCTACTTTGGGCATATTACATTTACATTTAAAAGAACGCATAAATTTTCTCATAAAGAGTTTGTGAAATATGTGCTAACAGCGATAGTTGGCTTAGTTGTTAACGTTATTGCGGTACGGGTGATGACTAAAGTATTTTATTTAGATCCTAAATATGCAGTTTTACCCACCCTAATAACTCCAGTAATTACATTTTTTATTAGTAAATTCTGGGCTTTTAAGGCTTAATTATGAAGTATTGGTTAATGAAATCTGAGCCATCAGATGTTAGTATTGATTATTTGTCACAGTTGCCCAAGCAAACCATAGAGTGGTATGGTATTAGGAATTATCAAGCTCGTAATTTTATGCGTGATTTGATGAAAGATGGTGATTTGGCTATTTTTTGGCATTCATCATGTAAAGAACCTGGTATTTATGGGATTGTTAAAGTTGAAGGTGCTGTTCACCATGATAGTTATCAGTTTGATCCAGGGAGTAAATACTATGATGCTTCATCTACTACAAGTAGTCCACGCTGGTGGTGTGTTGATGTCAAATTAGTAAAAAAGACCAAATATATTTCGATAGCTGAGCTTCGTAAATATGAAGAGTTGTCAGAAATGCAGGTGCTAAAAAAAGGCAATCGCTTATCGATTACTCCCGTTACTAAAGATGAGTGGGAATTTATTTCTAATTTGTTACAAAATTAGTGTATAATAACGATAGATTATATAATTATTGAAAAGGCTAATATGTTCAAAAGGTTACTTGCTTTAATTATTTTTGGTCTTGGAGCCATTACAGCTGTTAATGCTGAAAATAATCCAGGTTATGTTTATACAGGCTATGGTGAAGTTGTAAAAGATGGTTATGCTCAGTGTGTTCGTACCGCATATTATGATAGTAGCGATGATCTAGCTGAATGTGATGAGGGTTCGTCTTCTAAAAATGCTAGTGATAGTGCTAGGTAATCATTATATAACAATTTTATTACGATTCCTCACTACTTGTGGGGTTTTTTTTATTAGCTTAAGAGCGGGTATATGTTTAGAATTATAATTAATAAAACAGCTGGAGTTGGGGCGAAATCAGTTGTTACAATCGGTAATTTTGATGGATTACATCTGGGGCATTTTCAATTATTCAAAGAGCTAAATCAAGTTTCCACAGAACATAAATATCATAGAATAGCTATAACTTTTGAGCCACTACCTCTAGAATATTTTTTAGATTCTAAAAAAGAGCAGCGTTTACATCGCTTGAGTTTATTAAGAGATAAATTCTATATATTAAAACAACATAATTTGATAGATGAATTGGTTGTATTACATTTTAATGATTCTATTGCTAAATTAAGCCCAGAAAACTTTATTCAGAGTATACTCAAAGATAAATTAAATGTAGAGTACGTTATAGTTGGTCATGATTTTAAATTTGGTCATGGCGGTAGTGGCACTATTAAAGACTTTAGCAAAAACAATATTCAAAGTACAATAATTCAACCATATATATTAGATAATCAAAGAGTATCAAGTTCAATTATTCGGGAAGTTGCCGCTCAAAATCAACTTGATAAAGTAGCTCTTTATTTGGGGCGTAATCTTCAATATACGGCACGAGTGGTACATGGTAATAAAATGGGGCGTAAATTTGGTGTGCCAACAATAAACTTAACCTTGGGGCGTAATCGTCCTGTTGTTCATGGCATTTATGTTGCTAATGTTTATATAGATGGTGTTTGCTATAAAGCGGTAGCTAGTGTAGGGAAGAATCCAACTACTAATGCTCTTGATATATATAAGCTTGAAGCTCATTTGCTAGACGTTGATCTGGAGTTATATGGTAAAATTGCAACTGTGGAGATATTAAAATTTATTCGCGAAGAGTGCAAATACGATGATTTAGATACTTTGTTTAAGCAAATTCATCAAGATATAACTGATGCTCGAAATTATTTTATGGAAAATAAATGGACTACAAAAACACAATAAATCTACTTGAAACCCCATTCCCGATGCGTGGCGATATGGCAAAACGTGAACCTGGGATGTTACAAAAATGGGGTGGGCGTTATGAGAAGCTTAGACAACTTTGTACTGGAAGACCAAAGTTTATATTGCATGATGGGCCACCATACGCAAATGGGCAATTACATATTGGACATGCTTCAAATAAGATATTGAAGGATATTATTCTTCGTTCTAAAACATTATCTGGATTTGATACGCCATTTGTGCCAGGATGGGATTGTCATGGTTTACCCATTGAATTAAATATTGAAAAACAATTCGGAAAAAATTTGGCACCTGTTGATTTTAGAAATAAATGTAGAGAATACGCTAATACTCAAATAGAGCAACAAAAAGCTGATTTTATTCGATTAGGTATCTTGGGGGATTGGAATAAGCCATACCGAACTATGGATTTTGAGACTGAAGCAAATATAGTTAGAGCAATGGGTGAAATTTATAAAAATGGCTATGTATTTCGTGGTGCTAAGCCTGTACATTGGTGTATTGAATGTAGTTCTGCACTAGCTGAGGCTGAAGTTGAATATCAGGATAAAAACTCTCCCGCAATTTATGTGAAATTTGCCCTTGATGCTAAACAAAATAACGTAGATAAGATTATTGCCCATATAAAAAACAATCAAAGTGATATATTAGGGTATTTATTTACAGTTGATACTGCTAGCAATAAGTTAATTCTTAACACAAAATATGCCAATACCTCAGCCATCATCTGGACTACTACCCCTTGGACATTGCCTGCAAATCAAGCGATTTGTTTGGGTGGTGATATTGAATATGCATTAGTAAAGCTTGAAAATGAGTTTTTTATTCTTGCTAAAGACTTAGTTGAAAGTGTTATGGCGGAAAGTCAGTCAGAAGATTATCAGATATTAACAACGAGTGTTGGTAGTAGTCTTGAAGGTTTATTGTTTAAACATCCTTTTTATGCTAAAAACGTACCATCTATCTTGGGAGAGCATGTAACTACTGATGCGGGTACTGGCTTAGTACATACTGCTCCCGCTCATGGGGTTGAGGATTATCATGTAGGGATATCATATAATCTAGATATGCATAACCCTGTAGCTGACGATGGTAAATTTATTAGTACAACAGAGTTTTTTGCAGGTTTTACTGTTTGGCAAGTTAATCCTATGGTGATTGATGTATTAAAAGAAAAAAATCGTCTTTATGCTTCAAGCAAATTACATCATAGCTATCCGCATTGTTGGCGTCATAAAACGCCTTTGATTTTTCGTACCACACCACAGTGGTTTGTCGGTATGGATAAAGCAGGTAATAATGGTACTACTTTGCGTAAAGTAGCACTTGATGCAGTTAGCTCAACTAAGTTTTTCCCTGAATGGGGGCGTTCTCGCTTAGAGACGATGATTAAAAACCGTCCTGATTGGTGTGTATCGCGTCAACGTAATTGGGGTGTGCCAATGACATTTTTTGTGCATAAAGAAACCAATGAATTACACCCTGACAGTTATAGTATTTTGCAAGAAGTTGCTAATCTAATAGCTAAGGGCGGAGTTGATGCTTGGTTTAGTTCTGAAGTTACCCCACAATCATTAGGCATTAAAGATGCAGATAATTATAAAAAGCTACCAGACACACTAGATGTTTGGTTTGACTCAGGAACTACACATTTTAGTGTGCTTCGTACTCGAGCTGAATTAGCATGGCCTGCTGATTTGTATCTTGAGGGTTCGGATCAACATCGTGGCTGGTTCCAATCATCACTTTTAACTGGGTGTGCTATTGATGGTATAGCTCCATA
>CANEUJ010000087.1 GCA_947441745.1 Neisseriaceae bacterium
AAAGACCTCATGATAGTTTAGGTGGACTTACACCTATGAAATATAAAGAAAAATATGGGGCTAATTTGTCTATTTTACAATGTGCATAAAATGGGGGCTTGACAAGTTTTAGCACAGGTAATAATTTCATTTTTATTAAAGTCTTGAAAAGGCATTTTAATTTCATAGTGGTGATATGTTGAGCAATTAATGATATTTTGCAGAAAATTTATATTTTCTTCAGATAATGATTGATCATATTGTAATATTTGCTCTGCAATTTTAACATCTCTTGAAGAAAAAAATGAATTTGGTATATTTTTATCTTTTACATATTCACTTTCATTAATTATTATTTGTAATTTATCCCTGAAGTTATAAGCATTATCTAGTATTTTCTGAGAAAAAAATCATTTGGCAGGTTCCATATTGTATGGAGAACTTTGCCACCAATATTAGTACTGAGGGTGCCGTTTGGATTTGTAGTTTGTTCAGCAGGTAACGTCATTTTGTCTCAACTCTCAACTAAATTTATGCTAATAGTGGCATTATTTTACTATATGTTTTAATTTATGTTAAGATTATTCAATTATTTTAACATATGAAATATACATGTTAAATTAATCGTATTGATTTTTGGAAGTTTTACCTGAAAGGTAGTTGGCGGAGCGGACGGGACTCGAACCCGCGACCCCCGGCGTGACAGGCCGGTATTCTAACCAACTGAACTACCGCTCCGTTACGTATGAAGTGGTGGGCGCTACAGGATTCGAACCTATGACATTCTGCTTGTAAGGCAGACGCTCTACCAACTGAGCTAAGCGCCCTCAACAAATTTGTTTGTTGCGAGGTTAGTATTATGACATAAAATATCTTCATTTTGCAAGTGTTTTTTTAAGGTTTTTTAATAAATTTGCATTTCATGAATTAATTTGCTACAATCATCCAATTAAATTAGAATGTTAGGGAATATTTATTATGCGATATGATGGTAGGTTAGATAAACAATTACGCGATGTTAAAATTACAAGAAATTATACCAAATACGCTGAAGGATCTGTATTGGTTGAGTTTGGCGAAACCAAGGTATTGTGTACTGCGACAGTTGAAGATAGAGTGCCACCATTTTTAATAGGTAAAAATAAGGGTTGGATTAGTGCTGAATACAGTATGCTTCCTAGAGCAACTCACACAAGAAGTAAGCGTGATGCGGTGTCTGGCAAGGTAAACCCTAGGGCTCAAGAGATTTCACGTCTGATAGGGCGTAGTTTACGTGCTTGTGTTGATTTAAGCCATATAGGTGAACGCCAGATTTTGATTGATTGTGATGTTATTCAAGCCGATGGTGGTACACGGACTGCTAGTATTACTGGGGCTTTTGTAGCTTTGTATGAGGCTTTTAGTAAATTAGTTGATAGCGGAAAAATCCCAGAACATCCTGTTAAGAAATTTATGGCTGCGGTATCGGTTGGAGTCTATAAAGGTCTGCCGATGCTTGATCTTAATTATATGGAGGATAGTGCTTGTGATGCTGATATGAATTTTGTTATGCTAGAAGACTTGGGGATTGTAGAAATTCAAGGTACAGCAGAGGGAGCTGCTTTTAGTCGTAAAGAGATGAACGCTCTACTTGATTTGGCGGAAATTGGGATTATTAGTTTAATAGCTAAGCAGAAAGAGGTTCTCGAGGTTTAAATTCTTCACCGTCACCCCAAAGCAAAACTTTTTGCTGATTTAATTTTCTGAGGTCACCCCAAACATAAATATTTTGCTGTTCACACCGAGTTTGGGGTCCATGCTCTAAAAGCGTAATTTAGAGCAAGGGCATGGATCCCAGCCTTCGCTGGGATGACGAGAAAAAGGCTGGGATGACGAGAAAAGACTACTCGGGGTATAGATTTTTTAGAAACTCTGCTGTCTTAGCTTTCTTCCGATGCGATAATATGTTTATTTGCTCAAGCAGTGAGTCAAACTCATTAAATGGGTATCCTTTATATAGTGCAAGATTGAGTTGATCAATTAATTCATGAAGGGTTTGGTTATTAGTTAACTCTTTGATATCAGAAATCGTATAAATCTTTTCATTAGTATATGATGATGCCCAAGCAATCAAAGCATGATTAAGCAATTTTATGTCTTTATCATGAGTAGCTTTTTTAATTAGATTATAATTTTGTTGGGCTGTACGCCTGTTTAAGCCAAATCTTCTTTTAATTACAACAGCTATTATCAATGATAGTATACAAATAGCTACCGCTATTGCAATATACTTCCACCATTTTAAAGTTGTTTTTACTGGTTGTTTTGGTGTTGCTACTATATTTGAGGGTACTACAGGTTTTTTACCATCGGTTAATACCATATATGTTTTTGATTCTAAAAATTCAGCTTTTTCAACTTTTTTATTAATATCCCACCATTTGATTTTAGTTTCTGGGAATCTAATGCTCCCAATACTGGTTGGAATATATACGGTTTTGAAGGTTTTTTGTCCAATAAGTTTATCATCTACTACTGATGTATCTGTCAGTGTTTTATCAGGATATGAATTTACCCCCTTAGGCGTGTCAAGTTTTAGTTCTGGAATCATGTTATACGGTACCCCAGTAGCCTCAATTTTAATAGTTCTAGTTATAGGCTGTCCAATTGTTATACTCTCTGAGCTTACTGACCATGAGTCAGTTATATTTAGCTTTTTAGCTAAAATGGCTTGTGGGTTTTTACCAGGTACTGGTAATACATTAATAGTTAATGGTTTTGACTGAATATTAAAATTACTAGGGGATACAAAGAAATTATTTGGGTTGTGATCCATTATCAAACCACTAATTCTAGCTGGTGGAATCTCGATAGTTCCAGTTTTGTTGGGAGTTATTAAAAGTTTTTGCTCAAGTACTTGGTATGCCTTACCATGATAATTAGTTTGATACTGAGTGTTTTTACCTAGTGGTTTAATTTGTGCATCGGGTATATCAAAATTAGCCATAGAGAGATTATTTAGGGGTACCGTAAAATATAATTTCAAACTATAAATAATTGGAACATTGACATAAGTGCTTGAGTTATCCAGGCTAACATTAATAAAAACTTGAGCTTTGGTATCTCCCTTTGGCATTATATTTTGTGGAGTTTTAGATACATCAATAGTAATTGGATTTGTGACATCATTACCTATTTTTATAGCTGGAATTTGTTGTTTTCCAGGTCTTTTGGGAGATAGCGTTACTATAATAGATTTTTGTGAGTTCATATGACCATCAATAATACTCATTTGACTACTATTACTTGTCCCCAAAATATCAAAATCATTTCGTAGAGTATCTATTTCAGGAGTACTATTAGTATTACTAACATCTATATTTAGATTAAAGGTTTGGCCTACTTCAATATTGTTTCTATCAATACTAGCTGGAACTATTGCAAATACTATGTTAACTAGTAAAAATAATATTATTCCACGTATAAAATGTTTAATCATTGTCTTGTCCGCTTTGATAATCACGTATAAATTTATTTCTTAAAAGCCCACCTGGATCATCCGGTACTTGAGAAAGTGCTGATTTTACTTCTGCGTTTTCTATTTGGGTAGGTGTTTGGTGGCTTTTGTTGTCAGCTTTGGCTGCTTGTTCAGCTTTGGAATCTTCTGCCGCCTTTTTAGCTGCCTGCTCCTCTTGAGATTTTGTGTTTTGCTCTTTTGCTGGTTCAGGTTGCTTTTTATTATCTTTCGAGCCATTTTTAGTATCTTGTGACGTATCTTTTGAGTTTTTACTGGCGTCTTTATTTGATTTGTCAGAATTGCTACTCTTATCGTTTTTATCCGATTTATCATCTGATTTATTATTTTTATCGGACTTGTTGTCAGATTTATCGTTTTTATCAGATTTACTATCAGACTTATCATCCTTATCTGATTTATCTTTCTGCTTATCGTTTTTATCAGAATTTTGTTGCTGTTGTTTTAATTTTTCTAAAAGCTCTTTATTAAATTTAGCATCAGGATAATCTTTTTTAAGTTCCAGTGCTTTAGTATAGGCACTAATTGCATCATCGTATTTTTCGAGATGAGCCAGGGCATTACCTTGGTTATATAAACCTTCTGCTGAATTATCTAGTTTAAACTTATCATAAGCTGATTCATATTGGTTGTCACGGTAATAAGCTACACCCTTCCAGTTCTTATCAGTAAACTTGGCTGCGGCTGAGGCGTTCTTATTTTGTTTAAGTAGATTATATCCTTGTTGGTCGGTATTATAAAAAAAATCAGTAACCGACATAGCAAAACAAAAATGTGGTAAAAAGCTTAAAATTAATAATTTACGTTTTAACATATTTTTTCCAACCAACCACGACGAGCTAAAAAAGCTACTAAAAATACCAATAACCAGATTAAATAATGTCCTTCATCTCTCCAGAGGCTTTTTATTTGTAGCTCTTTAGAGGCTTTAGAAGTTAACTTATTTTTCTTAAGAAGTAGACTATCAATATCTGAATTATCGTTGCTAAAGTCAACATAGCTACCCTTACCAGCAGTTGCCAAACTACGTAATCTATCACTTGAGTTTTCAGTGCCTATACCAAGAACCGATGTAGTATATCCATCTGCTGCCAATGCTTTAGCTTCTTTGATAGCTTCATCACTAGGAGTGCTATCCGTAATCAATATAATTTCACCGCGCGTATTACCTGCTTGTTTTAATAATTTAGCTGATTTTCTTAGAGCTGGTAATATATCAGATCCTTGAACAGGAACGATATTATTATCTAATACAGGTACCATTGAGGCGATAGTATTAGTATCATTAGTTAAAGGTGATACCAAAAAGCTACTACTTGAAAAAACTACCATTCCAGTTTGCCCCTCAGTTATGTTATGCAATAAATCAATTGATTTATATTTTGCCCTGTCTAACCTTGATGGAGCGATATCAGTTGCAGTCATTGACTGAGAAACATCAAGAGCTATAACCCGTGCAATATTCTTTTGATACACTGGTTGTCCATACATAGACCATGTAGGGCCTGCAAGAGCAAAGATAATTATTAACCACAAGATAAGTAAAGTATAAGGTAAATAGTTTTTTAAAGTCCTAGTTTCATTAGATATTAAATGCTTTAGTAAATGTGCATCACAGTATTTTGTCCAATTACTATCTGAAGAATTAATTTTATTAAGGCTAAAGATCAATAATAAAATAGCTGGGATAATTGCTAAAAACCACCATGGGCGTAAGAAATGAAATATCATTATAGTTGTCTCCAGGCTTTTAGAATAACTAAAATAAAACTTAAAATCAAAGCTAAGCCCAAACTCCAAGGGTAGAATGGTGTAATTGGACGAACTATCACGCTATCAGCTTTTACTGGCTCTAGTTGATTTATATGAGCGTAAATATTTCTGAGGCTATCACCATCTTCAGCTCTAAAGAATTGCCCACCTGTTAGTGCAGCAATTTGTTTTAGAGTGTTAACATCCAAATCACTTGAAGGGTTTATAGTTCTAGAACCAAACATTCCTTGGATAGTCATTTGACTAGCTCCAATACCAATAGTATAGATTTTGATATGTTCTTTAGCTGCTAATTTTGCAGCATCTAGTGGTTGTAGTGTTCCAGCATTATTACCACCATCAGTTAGTAATATCAGAGCCTTATCTCCATCAGGATAGTCCATAAGTTTTTTAATTGTTAGACCAATAGCATCCCCAATAGCAGTTTGTTGCCCAGCAATACCAATAGTTGCATCATCAAGCATTTGAGCAACAGTGTGTCTATCAAAGGTTAGTGGGGTTTGTAAATATGGAGCAGAACCAAATAAAATAAGACCAAGTCTATCGCCAGTTCGATTATCAATAAATTCATGAGCTACATTTTTAACAAGATCAATCCTAGTTACATTTTGCCCGTTTGTTATCATGTCAGGGGTTTGCATACTACCAGATAAATCTATCGCAAGAAGCAAATCACGGCCGCTTTGCTGTACAGATAATGGTTTACCAAGCCATTGTATTCCAGAGCCAGAGATAACTATTAGTATCCAGATTAAAAATGCTAGATATTTTAGATATGAAAGTTTTGTTGAATTACTTCTTGCACCCCCAAAGGTCTTTACGATATTTTCAAAAAATGGTATCTTTAATCCAGAAATAATGTTTTTTTGTGTTTTAGGCAATGTATATCTGAGAATAAATGGTAGTGCTACTACAAGTAGCTCCCAAGGATAGGCAATTTGTATCATAATACAGCCCCAATCCATTTTCTAATTACTGAGAAAAACTGTTCTTTATCTTTTATTTGCTGTGATTTATAAATATCTAATAAACTACGCCCATAACCTTTTGTAAAATCTGTAGTCTTACCTGTTGTATCCAAAAATATTAGCCATTCTTCACCAAATAAGGTATGCGGTTTTTGGGGTGCATATTTCATCATCGCTACACGTTTTATTAGGATTGAAGTTTGGCTTAACATATCATCCGAGTTTTGACTTTCAATAACATCTAACATTTTATAAATACTAGCAATTTGCCGTTGGTTACGTTTTTTATAAATAAACCATACAATTAATATAATAGCAGTTATAAGCAGTAATACCATAAATACATACCATATTGGAGCTAGTGGGAATATCGATACACTATTTGGTAAATGAATATCTTTTAGTTGTTGAAGTGGATCATTAGGCATTATTTAATACCTCTTAAGCTATAATTTATTTTTTTAACTATATCGTCGTTAGTTGCTATTTTAATAAATTGCATATTGTTTTTTCGGGAGATTGTTTCTAATCTTTCTATCTTTTCGCTAAAATCTTTTGCGTATAACTCATTGGTTTTTTTACCCCAATTAATTTGTAAAAACCTTTTGCCATTATCGCTAAAATTAAATTGTCCATTTCCTGGTAATTTTTCTTCTAAGGGGTCATATACTAGAATATTAATCACTTGATATTTTTGTGCTAATAGCTTTAGATAAGTGAGAGTATCATTGCTAAAATTATAAAAATCACTAATAACAACTAAGGTGCTTCCAGTTTGAGCTCGCTGTAACATAAATTTAAGCGTACTATCTAAGCCTCCATTATTTGATTTTATTGCACTGTTATTACTTAATATATTTAATATTTGTAATAGTGATTTACGACTGCGATTAGGCTTAATAAATTCTGAATTGTGGTTATTAAATATCACTCCACCAATTTGATCAT
>CANEUJ010000088.1 GCA_947441745.1 Neisseriaceae bacterium
AGATTAGCTCCTGTTAGAGGAGATGCACCAAAAAAGCTAAAATGATCGGTTATTAGCATTATTTCACCCGCATTGTACTCGCGGTTAAGCGATCCAGCTGCACAAGTGATAAATAGGGTATCTACACCTAAATTTTTCATTACTCGAACTAGCATGGTAGAGTCTTGCGGTGAATGACCTTCATATAGATGAAAGCGTCCTTGCATCGTTATAAACTGTTTGTTGCCAATAGTACCTAAGATTAGGTTTCCAGCATGCGCAGGTGCTGATGCTCTTGGTAAATGAGGGATATCTGTGTAGGGGATAGTTATTTTATCACTAATATTATTTACCAAGTCACCAAGACCGCTACCTAAAATAAGCCCAATTTTGGGTGCATGGACAATCTTTTCTTGTAGAAAATCAGTAATTTCTTTAATCTTTTGGCTTAAACTAATTTCATTCATAAGTTATTTCCTATTAAACAATTATTTATCTGTTGATGCAAAAATCGTGCTAATTCATCTCGATTATTAAATTCTCCAGCATTAATTCGTGGTAATGTAGTTATTTTAACTAATATTCCATTTAGTGATAATGAATTTTTTATTGATTGCCATAAAGTAGTATCACCTTCGTAAGTGGTTTTGGTGGTAAGCTCTCCATCCAAAGTATAGTATTGAATTACCAATGGAATAATAGTTGATTTGGCTATTATAGTTGATTCGAGGAGTGATGATTTAAATGCTTGGAGTTGTAGACCATTACCAGTCTTGCCCTCGGGGAACAAGCCAATAGTAGCACCTTTTGATAATTCAGTACTTACTATCTTATTTATATGAACTAGATCACGCTTTCTTTCTCGATTAATAAAAATCGTCCCGCCACTTTTAACTAGCAGGCTTATTAGTGGCCATTTTTTCATTTCTGCTCGTCCGATAAATGAAACGGAGTGTTTAGTATATAAAATTGGAATATCAAGCCATGAGATATGATTTGCAATAACCATGGCGTTTTTTTCGATATATGGGTTTTGGCTACCACCATCAATAATCTGTATGCCGATTATTTTTATATTACTAAAAGCCCACATTCTAATGAAGTTAATCCAGACAATATTAGGCAATATATAATAAAAAACAATTACTAATAATACACAAAAAATATTAAATATTAATAAAGATACTAAGCGTAATAGCATAATAAGCGTTGACATCAAGAATTTTAACCTAATTATATTTAATCGATACCATTATTGTAGCATTTATTAGGAGTTAAGGATGATGCCTGACAAATTTAATTATCAAAAATTTACCAGAATGTTTTTTGGTGAATCTGTTACAATTAGCACTTCATTAATATTACATTGTACTTATGATAAAACTAAAAATACTTTTTGTATGCACTGGAAATATATGTCGTTCACCACTTGCTGAGGCGGCACTTATTGATTATATTAAGAACTATAATTTAAGAGCTAATTTTGAAATAGACTCCTGCGGAACTTCAGCATATCATGTTGAGTCACAACCAGATGAACGTGCTATTGATGCCGCTTTGAAGCAAGGGATTTCTATTAATCATAAGGCACGCCAGATTACCCATGAAGATATGGCGTATTATGATTATATTCTTGTTATGGATCATCTAAACTACGAAGATGTGATTAGTAATATGGAGAAAACAGTTGCTAGAAATAAGGTTTTTTTGCTTAGAAGCTTTGATCCTACGGTGACTGTAGATTATAATGTGCCTGACCCTTACTACGGCACACAAGAGGATTTTGATGATGTGCTAACCATCTGTAGGAATTCCGTAGATGGTTTTATCAATTATCTTATTAGTGAAAATCAGATATCTATCTAACTGGTTTTTAGGACATAATTTTTAACCGCAATAGCATCTAATAATCTACCACTCTTACCAGAACTATTTAGAAATACCATTATAACTGGATGTTTGCCAACTAATGAATATAATACCAAGCAATGCCCAGCTTCATTTATAAACCCAGTCTTCGATAAGGCAATCTGTAGTTTACCCCCTCTAACTAAAGCATCACTATTCATATAGTGATGGATATAGTTTTTACCGAGTTGCACATCAGCACCTTTAGTGGTCGTATCTGCCCGAATTAAATCATAAGCAAAAGCTGCCTGAACCATTTTGGCAAGATCTTCTGCAGTTGATTGGTTAGAATTAGTCAAACCTGTCGGATCATAAAACTGGGTGTGGTTCATTCCAAGAGATAGTGCCTTTTCATTCATTTTTTTGATAAAAACTTTTATACCACCTGGGTATGCTGTTCTTCCTAGAGAAAACGCGGCTCTATTTTCTGATGACATAAGTGCTAATAATAGTAAATCACGACGCCTTAACTGCATTCCAACCTGAAGTCTTGAAGAAGTGTTTTTTAGAGTATCTATATCATCTGAAGATATGGTTACGTACTCATCAAGATCTACTCCTGAATCAAGTAATACCATGGCTGTCATTAGTTTAGAGATTGAGGCAATTGGTAGTTTGGTATAAGGATTTTTACTAACTAATATCTCACCAGTATTAGCATCAACTGCTAAAGCTGAATATGAATATAAACGTGGTTGATTAGCAACTGATTGCATATCTATCTTGCCCATCTTGACACTAGGGGCTGACGAATCTAAACCTTTTATTTCATTACTTGGCATAGTTAAGGCAACTGATGCTACTTGTGATGTAGCGTAGCTTTTAGTGTATTTATGGTGCTTTTTATGTTTGTGATTGTTAGCGTAGGTAGTATTTATAGTTAAACAAGCTACTAATGTATAAAGTAATGTTTTTTTCATGGCAGTCCTTTTGTCATGGGCAATTATAAGTAGTTATAGTTATTCAAAATCTTGAACAGTGCAATAGTCAGTTACTAGTTCTTTTAATATTTGTATAGCTAACTCGGTATTATATACTCTAAGGCTTTGGCTTAAGTTATCTATTTGTTGTTTTAGAGTGTCGTATTCTAAAAATTCTTCATTAGCTTTCATAATCCTTGGGTGTTCAGTTTTGGTCGGATTATTGCCAATTAAAAGCTCTTCATATAGTTTTTCACCAGGACGTAAGCCTGTAAATTTTATTTCAATATCACCATCTGAATTTGCGGCGTTTTTTAAAGTAAATCCGCTCAGATGTATCATGCGTGTTGCTAAATCAACTATTTTGACAGGTTCGCCCATGTCTAGAACAAATACTTCACCGCCTTCTGCCATATTACTTGCTTGAATTACCAGCTCTACAGCTTCAGGTATGGTCATAAAAAAGCGAATTATTTTGGGGTGTGTAACTGTTAGTGGGCCACCATGTTTGATTTGCTCTCTAAATAATGGTACAACTGAGCCTGAAGAACCAAGTACATTGCCAAAGCGAACCATGGTAAATATTGTGTGGATGCTTTTGCTATTAAATGCTTGAAGTACCATTTCAGCAATTCTTTTACTAGCACCCATTATATTAGTTGGACGAACTGCTTTATCAGTTGAAATTAATACCATAGTATCTACTTTGTGTTTCATGGCATATGATGCAACTATGTAAGTGCCTATAACATTGTTTTTGATCCCAGATAGAGGGTTAAATTCAACGATTGGTACGTGTTTATAAGCCGCAGCGTGATATATAGTATTTACCTTATAGTTCTTAATTACTGATTCAACTAGAGCATCATCACTGACTGAGCCTAAGATATCTATTTTGGGTATATTAGGGAAGCTTAGTTTGAGTTGTCTATCTATTGTATAAAGTGCGAATTCTGAAACATCAAATAAAATTAATAATCTAGGATATAATGCGGCTATTTGGCGTGAAAGCTCAGCACCAATGGAACCCCCAGCACCAGTTACTAAAACAACTTTATCTAAAATATTATTTTGTAATAATTCAATATTAGTAGGTATTTGCTCTCTTCCAAGCAAATCCTCGATTTCAACTTCTTTTATATCACTAATAGTAACTTGACCACTAATTAGATCTGACATTCCTGGTAGAGTTTTTATTTGGATTGATAATGGTTCAATTAAGTTTATAATTTCACGCCTCCGAGAGTTAGTGGCTGAAGGAATGGCAAGTAAAAGTTGATGAATGTTATTACTTTTAATAATAGGGTTAAGATAAATTGGGTTATGTACAGTAACCCCTTTAATTGTAGAGCCCCACTTGGTTTTATCATCATCAAAAAAAGCGATTGGATTATACTCGCAACCATTTTGAAGCACCATGCAAATTTGTACTCCAGCAGTCCCAGCACCATAAATAGCTACATTGGTTTTATTGCTAGAGCTAAAATTACGTAAAATACCACGTAAGACAAGTCTAGTACCACCAATATATGCTAGGGCAAATATCCAAAAGATTATAATCGAAGTCTTGGGGAATGAATAAATTTGTCCAAAGTGAATAATATTAACTAGAATTAGTACCGATAAACTAACCCCAAAAAAAACAATAGCAACTACTTTTTCATCAAAGTATTTTATAACGGCACGATATAAACCAAAATAGATAAAAATAGGTATGGTCCATAAGGGGAGAGCAACAAATAACCATAAATGGTGGTCTAATTTATGATCCCAATTACCGCCAAGTCTAAGTAGAACTGAAGTGAATAAAGCTAGTGGCAACAAAATAAAATCCATACACAGTAATGCCTGTATATTTCGAGATTTTAATTGAGAAAAAGCACGAACTAAATATTTTTTAAATTTTCGGTACATATTTTATATCTTGTTGACTATTTTATTAAGTCACAAATTATAGCATCTCTTAGAGTTTGTTTGTTGTACAATGCGTCAAATTATGTTACTAACAGTAATTATTAACTTATCCACAACTCTATGCACATAAAATATGAGTAACTCTTTTAGTGGTATTAAATTCAGTTACTTATATACATAATAACCAACTATTTCATGATATATTGTTGATACTTGTTGCATAGCGTCAGCACTTGGTATCATTGATAAGCTCGGGATTATTGCATTTATATTACTATAGTAGTTTGTTGAAGCGGATGTTGGGTTTAAGCCATATTTTTTAAAAAGCATCATTGATCTTTGCATGTGATATGCCTCTGTTATCAAGATTATATTATGTATATTTTTGTTTAATAATAATTTAGCAACAAACTCTGCATTTTCTTTTGTATTGCGCGAATCATTTTCTACGAGTATTGGGTTTTTAACACCAAACGAGTTTATAAGTACGTCTTTCATAACATCACCTTCACGAAATTTACCAGTATAACCACCTGAAGTAACTATGAGTTTTTTTGGGTGTTTTTTCGCTAGAAATGCTGTGTATTGAAGACGTATTAGAGTGCTTCTACTAACACTCACTCCTGATTCATACTCAAACCCATTGCCGTTTATGCCACCTCCAATCACTACGATAGCATCATTTGCTTTTAACTGGCCAGCTATAAGGGGCGGAAGTTCTCGTGATTTAGTAAGTATATAAGCAGTTATGGGTAATGATTGTATATATAGTGAAAGTATCCCAATAATTAAAATTGTAAAACCAGTTTTACGGAAAAATCGCAGTATCAGTAATCCAAGAATCATTGCTAATATTGAGTTTAATGGAGGAAATGCCAAAGATTGAAGTAAGCGATGCACAATAATTAATGACATAAAATCTTTCAGATATCTTAAAATGGGGTTCTGTGGTTAGTATATCATATTTTGAGTATAACTTGCGTTAAGAAGTTTTGGAGGATAAACAAATGTCAAGAGTTGCTTTAGTTACTGGTGGTATGGGTGGTTTGGGTGTTGCAATGTGCAAATCATTAGCAAAAGATGGTTACACAGTAGTTACTACTTATTCAGGTAATGAAGAAAAATGCAAAAGTTTTTTAGATACAACTAAAGTTGAGGGGTTTAATTTTAAAGCATATATTTGTGATGTATCAAGCTATGATTCTTGTCTAAATACAATAGCTAAGATAAAATCTGAAGTAGGTGCTATCGATATACTGGTAAATAATGCTGGAATTACAAGAGATGGGCAGTTTAAAAAGATGACTAAAGAGTCATGGCATGATGTTATTAATACTAATCTAAATAGCTTATTTAATATGACTAAACCTGTTCTTGATGGTATGCTAGAAAAAGGATTTGGTAGAGTAATAAATATTTCTTCAATTAATGGCCAAAAGGGGCAGTTTGGGCAGGTTAATTATTCTGCAGCAAAATCAGGTGTTCATGGATTCACAATGGCACTAGCTCAAGAAGTTGCCCAAAAGGGTATTACAGTAAATACAATTGCCCCAGGCTATATAGCAACACCAATGGTAATGGCAGTTGCTGAAGAGATTAGAAGCAAAATTATAGCAGGGATTCCAGTAGGGCGTTTGGGTACACCTGAAGATATAGCAGGATTAGTTAGTTATATAGCTTCAGAAGCTTCTAGCTTTATGACTGGTGCTGAAATAGCTATAAATGGTGGTCAGCATACAATGTAATTTAGATAAATATTTATTAATCAAGTAAAACTGTCGTGGCTTAGTTGGTAATGGGTGGTGGTATTCAGTAAATTTCACCACCTAGTTATGACTTAAAGTGATAAAATAATGCTCATTAATATATTTAATTAGGTGAGTAAATGTTTAAACCGGCAGAAAATTTCGATGAGCTGTTTTCGAACCTTGCTAAAAACAGCCAAAGTTGGTTCACAAGTCTATTAGCTCAGCAATCTAAAAAGACTGTTAAACCTAATACGAGTGAACCATTTATTGATATGTATAAACAGTTTTTTGACAATACTAAGTCATTTCTGAATTGTCAACAAAGCTTCTATCAAGAACAAATTAATATGTGGCAATCATTCTTTAAGCTTGAGCATGACCATGTTGCTAAAGAAGTATCAAAGCCTCTTGATAAGCGTTTTTCTGATCCTGAATGGGAAACAAATCCATTTTTTGCATATTTAAAACAAAGCTACACCAATATGTCTAGTTATTTGGTGGATTTTGTAACAAAAGCTGATATGGATAATGAAACCAAACTACGGATGA
>CANEUJ010000089.1 GCA_947441745.1 Neisseriaceae bacterium
AATAGTATTAATGGCTGGAGTACCTGACTGTGTGAATTATGAAGATGTTGGGCGTGATCTGGAGTTGGTTGGTGGAGTTGTTGGGGTACATGATTTACATATTTGGTACATATCAGCTAATACTACCTCATTATCAGCACATATTATTGCAAATAACCCACTAAACTGGCAAGATACCTTATTAGCATGTCAGACAATGCTAAAGACTAAGTATAAAATATCTCATGTGACCTTACAGTATGAATTTAATCATAACCATGGAACTGGATATTGTGATGCTAAATAGCTAATCTAAATATTCGAAGTCTTCAGTAGTTGCTAAGTTTTGTATACGATCTAGGAGATATTTGGGTGGGGGTGCGATTCTTCTTATATTGGTATCAATCCAAGCACCGTATACAGTATTTATTGCGCTAAGTTTGCCGTTTGCACTATATATTTTATGTACAAATTTCCAGCGTGAGTTGTCTTTTGTCGTACCAGCAAAATATAGCTCAATTGTAACTTCTTCACCTAAAAATATTTCTTTGAAGTATTCAGTTTGCTCTTTTAATAACACTGCGGCAAATCCAAGTTCAAGTAGATTTTTCATATTACAATCAACTGATGCCATCCATGCAACTCGAGTATGGGTCGCAAAAGTACCATAAGCTGTATGGGTTACATGCCCATTGGCATCAATATCTGACCAGCGCACTTCTATGGTTTTTTTAAAAATCATTAGGTAATTTTCCTTAATTAAGCAGATTTAATGCCGTTTTCTATTAAATATCCTGAAATTTCAAATAATGAGTCAGCATACATAGCAATATATCCATCAGGGCGGATAAGGCATAATGGTTGATCGCTCCAGTATACTGGATTATGTACTATTTCAATAAAATCTGGCAAATCTGGATTAGGAATCTCATCTTTAGTAAGTAAAAACCACTTAGATCCAATGTTTTGAAATTTGGTTTGGTTTTGGTATAAAACTTGGTGAGTATTTATTAAAGGAGTATTTTGGTAACAAATATCAGTGTGCTGTAGGCTATTAACAATTTTGTTTCTTACTAAATCAATACTCAAAATCCCACCAACCCCAAGATTACGGAGTAATTGGATGAATTTATTATTGGTTGTAGCTACTTTGGTTATACCACCGGAACGTTTGATAACATCATTAGCGATACCACGGCGTTCTGTATCATAGGTGTCAAGTAGACTATCTTTTGCTTCATTTTTTATGACATGAGCAAGTTTCCAAGCTAGGTTCCAGCTATCTTGAATACCTGTATTCATACCCTGAGCACCAGCCGGTGAATGGCTGTGAGCAGAATCTCCAGCTAGAAATACATGACCATTTCTGAAGTTTGAAGCTAAACATTCATGAATACTAAAGTCGCTTAACCAATCAACTGAATCAATAACTATACCTTTATGGCGTTCATTGAGTATCTTGGTAAAAACATCAAGATTACCATCTTTTAGATCTTGAAATTTTGGATCATTACTAATCTCAGCCATCACGCGTACATTGTCTTTCATAGGTATAAATACCATAACACCTGCACCGTTAAATACAATACTTACATCGCCTCTATTGATATCACCGCTTAGTTTTGCATCCATCATTATGAAATGTTGTGTCAAATCATGACGTTCTTGTTTAAACCCTGCTAACTCACGGACTTTGCTATGGTAACCATCACAGCCAACTACCCATTTGGCAGTTGTATCATATTCTTTAGAGCATGAGTTTAAAGTAATGTCTACTAACTCATTGCTGTCTTTAAGAGTTATTAGTTTCGTATCCCATTCAATATGGGTATTGTATTTTGCCAGTTCATCAATTAGTATTTTCTCAGTTTGGGTTTGAGGTAGTGAGAGCATAAAATTAAATTCACTCTCAACTGAATCAAATGCAGCATGATTTAATAATTTATTACCACTAAATAACTTCACTTGGTTTAATTTAATTCCATGTGCTATAGCGGTATCTACAAAACCCATCGATTTCCATATTTCGAGAGTTCTTGCATTAATTCCAATTGCATTAGAGGTTTTGGATGGTTCAGTTTTGCTATCAATAATACGACATTGAATCCCAGATTTATTAAGTGCTAGAGCTAGATTAAGTCCAACAGGTCCAGCACCAACTATCAATACATCTGCCAAATTTGTCATTATCAAAACTCCTTTTTAGGATTTAAAAGTGTGGCTTAATTACAACCAAAATAACACATAGGATTAGAATAATTGTTGGATATTCATTAAACATTCGAAACCATTTATGGGTTTTGGTATTATAGTCTTTGGCAAAATCATCCATAAGTTTGAAGCAATAGATGTGATAAAATACTAAAGTACCAACTAGGATTACTTTGAAATGAAGCCATAAGCCATTAAAACCAAATCCGTGTGCCAAAATCTCCCCCAGTATTATGGAGATAATAGCTGCTGGAGTCATGATATACCAATATAGTTTGTGTTCCATAATTTTAAATTGGTTTTGACTTGTTTTATTATCAGTCATTGAGTGATAAACAAATAAGCGTGGCAGATAAAATAACCCTGCAAACCAAGCTACAACAGCAATAATATGAAACGCTTTAATATATCCATATAATATTGGGTATTCAGTTACCAACTTTGGAACCATGGTAATACTCTCTAAAACGGAATATTGTCCGATGTTAGGGTGTTACTTGAGCTACTTGCTTCAGGTAAGCTATATACTGGCTCATCATTTCGTGAATGATCATCAGTAGCTACCTCATCATCACGTCTACTTAAAAACTCAACATTATTAGCAAATACTCTAAGTGAGGCTACGGGTTTGTTTTCCTTGTTTATATAAGCATTAGCTGATGGAAAACCTTCGACTAAAAGTTTACTACCTTTTTTGATGTGGTTTTTTGCTAAATCAGCTAGTTTGCCATTACAGCTTACCTCAACCCAATCAGTTTTTGGAGCTTGTTTAGTACCAACTGATACCCCCATAGAAAAAGTTGCAAATTGGTTGCCGCTTTGGTCTGCTCTTAGCTCTGGGTCTCTGCCTACATTTCCAGTGATGATTATTTTTTTCATTACAATTCCTTCAAAATACATCTAAGCCATATTTTAACATTAATAGTAGCAGTTATATAAAATAACTATTCATCTAATTTAAAAAACCAGTTTTTAGTGCGAAGATTACCAAAATAGATACAATAATCCAGAGTGATAGTGCTTGAAATAAGACTTTGATGCCAACTGCTTTTAGACTGCTAAACGATACATTATAGCCGATTAGGAACAAAGCAACCATAAAGAAACTCTCACCTAACTCTTTTAAATGAGCACCTATAGTTTGTAAAACTGGAAATATAGTAACAGAAAGTGATGCTAAAATAAACCAAAAAATAAACCATGGTTTTTTAGTTTTACCTTGAGATTGTTCACTATGGTTAATTTTACTATATATTATAGCTATAATAATACTAACTGGAATTATCCATAATGCTCTAACCAGTTTTACAGTGGTACCAACTACTAGTGAATCTTGACCATAAGACATACAGCTACCTACCACTGAGGATGTGTCATGGATAGCAAGAGCTGCAAGTAGACCAAACTGATGCTGTGTTAGATTTAGCTGATGTCCAATTATTGGAAAAAGAAGAAGTCCAATCGCGTTGAGTAAAAAAATAGCACCCATAGCAACTGCAGTTTCTTCATGACTACTTTTGATTATCGGGCTAATTGCAGCAATAGCACTACCACCACAAATAGCAGTTCCTGAGCTAATTAGTGTTGAAATTTTATCATCGTTTTTTAGAAGTTTACCAATTAACAAACCAAGAATAAGCGTACCTACTATACTAATGATAGTATAACTAAGCCCATCTAGCCCAGCTTTTAGGATATTATTTAGGTTAAACCCAAATCCAAGTAGGATAATAGCATAGCTTAATACCTTACTTGACCAGACTTTGGTATGTTGACTAATTGAGCTGTCTTTGTGGATACTGGTTAATAGTATTCCTAAAACAAGAGCAATTCCTGGGATATAGGATTTATATTTGAAATTGGTATAATTAACTCCGATGAAAGCTGTTATTATTAAAAGCATGGTAATACGATTTATTTGGATTTTCATATTATCTTTCTTAATGCACAAAAATTATAAAATAAATGACTTACATATATGTAATCAGTGATTATTATAACATATTCATATAAGCGGAAATTTGTTTGTTTTTTATTAACTAATTCATATATAAGTGGTACAATTGGATCTTCATAAATAATGTTATTAATATGTTAATCAGAATTATTTGAGGTGGGAAATGAATTTTTTCAAAACATATCCGCGTGGAGTTTTGGGGTTATCTAGTATAGAAATGTGGGAACGCTATAGCTTTTATACCATGCAGTCAATTTTGGTGCTATATGCTGCTGCAACTGTTGCTCATGGTGGGCTTGGATTCTCTGAAGCAGACTCGCTACGCCTAACTGGCATTTATGGTGCATTAGTATATGTATCTCCACTATTTGGGGGATGGCTTGCTGACAGAGTATTTGGTCGCAAACTCGCGGTATTACTTGGTTCGATAATTATGATGTTTGGGCATGCAAGTCTTGCTTTTCATGGTATTAATGCATTATATATTGGTCTTGGATTGTTAGTGGTTGGATGTGGCTTAATGAAACCATCTATTAGTGCCATGGTTGGTGAGTTTTATGAGCGTCATGATGAAGCTAATAAAGAAGCTGGGTTTGCGATATTTTATATGTCTATTAATATTGGTGGCTTGTTTGGGCCGTTGGTAGCTGGGGTAGTTACTGAAAATTATAGTTATAGTACTGCATTTGGGGTGGCTGCTTTTGGATTATTAATAGCTATAGTTAATTTTTTATTATGTCGTAATAAAAGTCTAAAAAATTATGGACTTAGACAAACCAAACATACTAGAAATAAAACTCCATGGACAAAAGCTGAGCGTACTAGATTTTGGACGTATATTGGGCTTTGTGTAACTAATATATTTTGGAATATTATTTATGCGCTACCTTATGGTTTGTTTACGCTATATGCGGATAAAAATATTGATAGACATATTTTGGGGTTACAAATTCCATCAACTTGGTATTTTGTTATGTATGGTATGTTTATAGTACTTTTAGCACCAATAGTTGCTACTGTATATCAAGTACTTGATAAAAAAACTAAATTTAACCTAACGCTTAGCTATAAGCTAGGTATTGGATATATTATCCTTGCAATTGCCTGTGCATTTATCTTGCCTTTTGTTAAGCAAATTGGCATTGATCCAAGCTATATTGGTAGCAGTGGTTGGCTTATAATGTTTTATATTTTCTTTGCTATTAGTGAATTAATAACTGTGCCAGTACTTCTATCAGCAGCAACAACCTTTGCTGCACCATCATTCTCGGCAACACTGGTATCGCTTAATATGGCGATATCATGGGCGATTGGTGCTTATCTGGGCGGTGAATTTGGTGCCTTAACCCAAAGTATAAATCCATTTCTAATGTTTGAATGGGTTATTGGCATATGTATAGTATTTTGTATTGGGCATTTTGTTTCGAATAAGAGAATTGAAAGAATTATCTCTGCTAAGTAAATCTAATACCTTGTTTATCTAAGGTCGCAGTTTTTGACCTATAATATTATCTTACTACATTTAGTGTTTGGGTATTATATTTTGGAGCTTAAAAAATTTAACTCTTGTTTTTGCTCTTTCCATGTTGGGTGTAGTCTAGTTAATTCATCATAAAATGCTGGACTATGGTTAAAGTGTCGTATATGACAAAGCTCATGGGCAATAATATAGTCTATTATTTCAAGGCTTACTTTTATTAAGCTGGTATTAAGAGTTATGGTATTAGTAGTTTTATTATAGCTCCCCCAGCGTCTTTTCATAGTGCGAAAGCGTAGGAGTGGGGTATTAATTTTCCAGTGACTGATATTATCTAGATATTTTTCATATTGTTTAGTAAGAATTGGTTTTGATTGTTGTAAATACCAAGCATTGAGGATTTTAATTTTGAACTCAAATTCATCTTTTGGGGTAAAAAGATGAACGAAATTATCAATTATCTCAATTTTTATTTTTTTATCCAAGATAATATTTAGTTTATAACACTCTCCCAAGAAATAAATTTTACTCCCGATAGATAAATCATTTGGTTTTGATAGTTTAGCTAATTTAGATTCGATTAAGCTCCAATTTTTGTCAATTAGCTCTAAAGCAGTAGATTTCTTTATCCATTTATTGTGGGTTACCATAATCAAGCCATCAGGCTTAATTCGTAAATAACAATGCTTTATTGCTTTGGCAATAAGCTGAACCTGTATTCCGCGATATTCGAAAATTTCCATATTTATACTTTGTGATAGTTTTATTGATAGTATTTGACTAATATACCGCTAGTTGATAATCTATTTGCAATAGTTGCCAAAAAATCCTCACTAACTGATGATATATCATGCCCCTCTGGAAGAGCTGGGTTTCTGGCTGTTGAATATAATAATACCCCAGCAATATGTTTACTTACTGAATTAACAAAATTAATATATGTATCTATTTCATTAGTATCAGGGTCGATACCATTGGTTTGAAACATGCAGGTTTGAATATATGTTTTACATAGTTTAGTTGCCAGTAATAAACGCTTTTTAACCCCATCAATTGATAAGATTACTTGATTTATTTTATTTACTCCAGATTTAGTAGCACTATCAACTTTGAACCATATTTCACCATTTAGTGTTGAGAGTATTTGTAATGCCTCACTAATATCAGGGCGACTAACCTCACTTCCATTACTAATTAATATGGTCTTTACATTATTAGTTAGTTTATATTTTTCTCTTAGATTAGCAATTATATTAACTACAGCCAAGAAATCATGAGAAGAAGTAGATTCGCCATTACCAGATAAACAAATATCATTAAAGCGTCTAAATTTAACTGAAGCATATTTTACTAAA
>CANEUJ010000090.1 GCA_947441745.1 Neisseriaceae bacterium
ATTCAATTTGTATTATTGGGGCTATTGCATCCGATATTGATTTATTAGCTTCAAAATTATTAGTACGAATACTTAGTAGCTTGGTATCTTCAAGTGATTCGATTTCAATTAATACATTTCCAGCATAGATGAATTTCTTAAACACATTGGGAGATATAATCGATACTACCTCACTTATTTGTCCGAGTTCCAATATCCCAGCGATCCTAGGAAGTAAGTTTTTGCCAAAACTATCTGAAGCTATTAATATATGGGTATAATTTTTACAAATTTCAGCTAGTTGATTAGCTATGTTTTCAACTAATAAATTACTAAGTGAATGATTATCAATGCTTAATACTTGATTAATATCAGATATTTTAGCAATTTTATTACTTATATTCTGTAAATTGTGTCCAAAAATAATTACATCAACTGGTGCGGATAAAAAACTTGCTGCTCCAAGAGTATTATATAAATTAGGATTGATATTATTATTTACAACATTACTAATAACTAAGGTTTTCATTATATTGCTTCCCTTATAGTCCCAATTAGCTCATCAAAATTATTTAGCATAGTACATTCTTTTTTAATTTCCCCATCAATAGCTTTGATAAGACGAGTACTAGGCTTAAATTTGATGTTTAATTCTTCAAGTGTAATTGTATGTATGGGTTTTTTCTTTGCCATCATAAGATCAGGTAATTTAATAAATCTAGGTTCATTAAGATGCAGGTCAGCGGTTAATATAGCAGGAAGTGTGATTTCTAAAGTCTCAGTACCATTCTCAATTTCACGATTAATTGTTGCTTTGTTATCAACAATATCAACCTTAGATACAAAAGTTCCTTGTGGGTAATTAAGCATTCCAGCTAACATTTGTCCAACTTGGTTAGCGTCATCATCAATAGCTTGTTTACCCAAAAATACTATATCGGGGCTCTCCATAGCAACTAATTGTTTGAATATTTTAGCAACCATTATCGGCTCTACTTTGTAATTGTCTATATTAACCAAAATGGCTCTATCACAGCCACGAGCTAGAGCTGTTCTTAGCGTATCATTACATTTATCATTACCGATAGATACTGCTACTATTTCAGAGGCAATGCCTTGTTGTTTAAGTTTAACAGCCTCTTCGATAGCATTTTCATCAAAAGGGTTAAGTGACATTTTACTATGTTCAATATCTACATCGCTATAGTCACTTTTGACACGTACTTTGACATTAGCGTCAACTACACGCTTGGCTCCAACCATAATTTTTATCATTTTAGATCCTGATTTAATTTTAAGGCAGCTTCTGCTAGAAGTTTGCCTTGTAATATTGCTAAGTGATGTTCAGTATCACTAATTAATTTATCGTCATTTATTCCCGCCCAATGAGTAACTCCATATGGAGTACCACCGCTAGTGGTATTCATTAATTCTGAGTCGGTATATGGTAGTCCAATAATTAGCATTCCATGGTGCATAAGTGGTATCATCATTGATAATAAACACGCTTCCTGACCACCATGCAAAGAACCTGATGAAGTAAATACACATGCTGGTTTTCCCGCCAAACTACCGGATAACCATTCACTAGTGCTTCCATCAAGAAAGTATTTTAAAGCTCCTGCCATATTTCCAAATCGAACTGGTGAACCAAGTGCTAAACCAATACATTCATCCAAATCCTTATAAGTAGCATAAGGTGCACCAGTATCAGGTATTTTGGGAGCCATTTGTTCACAAATAGTTGATACTGATGGTACGGTTCTGATTCTAGCATTAGCACCATCAACACTATTAATACCACGTGCAATTAGGTGAGCTAATTTTTGGGTAGCACCATTAACGGAATAATATAAAACTAATATTTCTTTCATATTTCACAAAAACCCTAGCAAATAGATATTAAATAAGATACAATTAGCTACTAATATCCATTATTATACCAGTTGTATTTAGTTTTGCGGAAAGTTTAGGAAGGTGTATAAAAAGTTTCTTTTGGTTTTGGGGCTAATGTCATTGCCATTGGCTGTTGAAGCGGATGAAGGAACACCAGTGCCAGATATAATGCTTATCAATAGCTATAATACGCGTCAAGATGCAGATATATGGGTTCGTATGCGTCGTGGGTTTCAGTTATCCCATGAGGAGACTAAACTAGTACTATATTATGAGCGTTTGTACACCAAAAATTCCAAAACATTTGCAAGACTTGTGGCTAATGCTAAACCATATATATATTATATATTGACCCAAACTGAACGTAATGGTATGCCTAGTGAAATTGCTCTTTTACCTGGAGTTGAGAGTACTTTTAATCCAAATGCCAAATCATCCTCAAATGCTTATGGAATGTGGCAGTTTGTAGCATCCACAGGTACTAGATTTAATATGGCACAAAATAGTAGCATTGATGAACGTCAGGATCTAGTAAAATCAACAAATTCCGCACTTAGTTACCTCAATTACCTTCATAAGATTTTTGGTCAATGGGAGCCTGCTATAGGTGCTTACAACTGTGGAGAAGGTAATATGTATCGAGAAATGGTTAATTCAGGTCAGACTCCAGGAAATATAAATTATGCGAGTTTACATTTACGCACCGAGACTGAGAATTATGTACCTAAATTAATCGCACTTGCTTCCATTATAGAGAATCCAAGTAAGTTTGGCATTAGTCTTGATGATGTAGAAAACAAGCCCGTTGTTGCGGTAGTAAATCCTCCAAAACCTATGACTATAAGCCAAATGATAAATCTCGCTGGGATAGATGAAGGAACCTTTAATAAACTAAACCCTCAATATAAAAAAACTAACTATACTGTTGGTGCTAAAGATCATGTGGTTTTACCCTTATCAAATCAAGTAGTTTATCTAGCAAGTATTGGTAGAAATCAATTCCCAACTCCAATTAACGAAAACGCAATTGTATTAAGTGTTCAAAATCAAAATAATGAATCATCAGGGGTTGATCTAATAGCACTAGCAGCTACAGGAGATTTAAATAATCAAGAGAGTAATGCCAATGCTGAATTATCAAGCGTTAAAAACACTAATAATGAGTTGGATAATTTGATTACTGAATTAAATGCACCGCCTCCAGAAATCTTGAATATTAATTATACTGTTGCCAATGGAGATACGCTATTTTCGATTGCTAAACGTTTTGGTGAAGATATAAATGAGATAAAACGTCAAAATAATATAGAAGGTAATAGTTTGACAGTTGGTGAAAAGATTATTATTAAAACTAGCCAGAATGGTAATTAAGTTTGTATGTATGAGTTATTATACATAGCATCAGTTATATACTCATAGAATATTAAAAATTATAGATTAATTTTTGGTAGAAGGTGCTGTTTTATTCTTCAAATGATGATGTGGTGTTAATGGCTGAACCTTTTGTGGTTTTAACTTATGTGAATTAAGCCATGGTCTTTTAGCGTAGGCTTTTACTAATTCTGGTGTTTGCACAAAATTATGATTACCCATCATTAAGTTAGCATCCATAAGATATAAAGCTGAGAGCTGAGTAACTATATCTGAAGGATTGTACAAAGAACTATCGCTATCAAATTCTATAGGTAGTGACCAAGAAAATGCGTATAGGTTTGATTCACCTTGGTTAGTGACTAATTTTCCATAATTATTAGTTAGATACCAATTTACATCATTGATAAAATTACCATCGTTAGCTATAAGTGCGAGATAGGCTAGTTCATGGACAAATATTCCTTTGAACATAAAAGCATCATCTGCACACACTTTTACATTGGTGCATGGTTCAGTTAGTACCCCACCCATGCTGTAGTTGTACATTGCACGTCTAGCAACTTCTTTAGCTTGATTCATTAAAGTTGGATCATTATTAATTTGTGCTAAATCAGCAAGAACACCGAGTAAAACACCGTTGGTATATGTAAAATGCCATTCTACTTTCCCCCCGCATTTACCATCTTTTATTTTATAATGGTCTGATACAATAAAATCGCTACTAATTAATCCTGAATCCTCAAACCATTTCCAAGTAGAGTCAGCATTTTTTTTATATAATTTATTTTTAGTAATCATATATAGCTGTGCATTAAGCCTGATGTATAATTCATTAGCGATACTACCTACTTGAGTTTTTTTTGCATTCCAATAAATACCACCATTACCACAAATATGTTGAGCACCACGCACACTTATATTATTAACAATATCCTCAGCAGCATACAGATAGTCTACATTATGCGTTGCTTTGTAGGATGCAATAAAAGCTAGTGCCCACCATCCTTCATCATCAAAATAATCCGCTCCTAGTATGTCATCTTTATTTTTTTTCATAGTCTTATACATACTATCAGTGTTGCTACTTTCACTTGTTAGCAATTGATAGTCAGCAATTAAGTGTTGGGCATTAGCCCAGTACCAAAAGCCATTGCCATCATTAGCCCTACATGCTCCACCTTTTATGCAGTTGCTATCTTGCCAAAGACCACTTCTAGTATCATAAAATTGCATTAATTGAATAATCCCAGCGTTGAAGTTTTCCGAAACAGATTTAGCATATACATTCGTAGAAAATATACAAAAAAACAATATAACACATAATAATTTTGCTAGAGATAGCATTTTATTTTCCTAAGAATTTTAAGTATCTATTATACTATATTATATTAGATTGTAAGTCTCAAAATCACAGCAACTTTCTTGCCCATATATAGGCTATAATAATGTGATAGAATCTTTATGAAAAGTAAAAATAAGTTATGACAAAAATAGTATTGAGCGATTTAAGTACGAATTATTATGATAATGAAAATCATGGTAAGGCTACTCTTATATTTATCCATGGTTTGGGTGAGAGTTTAGAGTCTTGGTCATATCAAATAGAAGCTTTTAAAAATGACTATCGTGTTATTGCAGTTGACGTTAGAGGACATGGTTTATCTAGTGATGGTGCGGTAGATATTACCATTGAGCAAATGGGGTTGGATATATTGGCATTATTAGATCATCTAAATATTTATGCTGCTCATTTTATCGGATTATCAATGGGTGGCATGATTTGCCAAGAGTTAACAAAGAAACATCAATCTCGTATGTTATCTCAGACTCTTGCTAATACCGCAGCATTCCCAACTGATGCAATTAACCATCCACTCAATCAGATTATAGATCAGGTAAAAAACACCCCGATAGCAACTATGGCTGAATACATAACTAAAAGTAGCCTCCCAACAGATGCTAGTAAAGGCTTATATAATCATATCTTTAAGATGTTTAAGAATAATCGTCAAATTCCATATGTTGCTGCTACTGCTGCTACATTTTCTATTGATTTTAGAGATATTCTAGCTGATATTAGAATACCTACATTAATAATAGTTGGAGAGCTAGATATGATAACTCCAGTATGGGCTGCTAAATTTTTACATGAAAATATTAAGAACTCTAAGTTGGTGATAATAGATGGAGCAGGTCACTTGACTAAGCTCGAAAAACCGTTGCTTTTTAATGAAGCTTTGGTGGGGTTTTTGCAAAGCCTTAATTAGACTTCTTAGTTTTATGATAAAATCTTGTAATCACAAAATAATCCTAAAAGAAAGTTAATTTATGTCTTTAAAATGTGGAATCGTAGGATTACCTAACGTAGGTAAATCAACATTATTTAATGCTCTTACAAAAGCAGGAATTGCAGCTGAAAATTACCCTTTTTGTACTATTGAACCAAACGTTGGTATTGTAGAAGTTCCTGATGGTAGGATGGCAGCACTAAGTGCTATCGTAAAACCAGAAAGAATCCAACCTGCTATTGTTGAATTCGTAGATATTGCTGGACTTGTTGCTGGAGCTAGCAAAGGTGAGGGTTTAGGCAATCAGTTTCTAGCCAATATTCGTGAAACTGACGCGATAGTTAACGTGGTTCGATGTTTTGAGGATGGTAATGTAATCCACGTAAATGGCAAAGTTGATCCAATTGATGATATTATGGTTATCAATACCGAATTAGCATTAGCTGATATGTCGACTGTCGAAAAAGCAATTCTCAAAGAAAACAAAAAAGCTCGTTCTGGCGATAAAGATGCCCAAATACTAGTTAGTCTATTAGAAAGAATCCTACCTCACCTAAACGAGGGTAACCCTGTTAGAACTATGGGTTTAGATAAAGACCAATTAGAGATGATAAAGCCACTTTGTTTATTAACTGCAAAACCAGCTATGTATGTAGCTAACGTTAGTGATACAGGATTTAGTGATAATCCATATTTAGATAAACTAACTATACATGCTAAAAGTGAAGGTGCACCAATAGTTGCAATTTGTGCGGCTATGGAGTCTGAAATTGCACAGTTAGAAGATAGTGATAAAATAGAATTTTTAAACGATATGGGACTTAATGAGCCTGGATTAAATCGATTAATAAGAGCTGGTTATTCACTTCTAGGGTTACAAACTTATTTTACTGCTGGAGTCAAAGAAGTTAGAGCTTGGACGGTTCATATCGGTGCAACTGCACCCCAAGCAGCTGGAGTTATTCATACGGATTTTGAACGTGGCTTTATCCGTGCCGAAGTAATTAATTACAATGATTTTATTACCTATAAAGGCGAGAGTGGCTCTAAAGATGCAGGTAAAATGCGTCTAGAGGGTAAAGAGTATATCGTTAAAGATGGTGATGTTATGCATTTTCGCTTTAATGTTTAATTTAGTGAGGAATTTATGAGAATTAAATTAGGGTTTGGAAATCAATGTCTATTAGCTCTAGTTCTTGGGTTAGTATTTGGTCATTTTTTACCAAGCAATATTGTTGGCTATATAAGTCCTTTTGGGGATATATTTTTAAAGTTACTAAAATTAGTAATAGTGCCACTTACTTTTTCAACTATTGTAGCGAGCTTCTCAAAGTTAGAGAGTATAGCTCTAGTTAAAAAACTAGGTTTAAATACTTTGGTATGGTTTGTAATAACTGC
>CANEUJ010000091.1 GCA_947441745.1 Neisseriaceae bacterium
AATCATGATAAAAATGCACCATATGATGAATATATAAAAAATATGGTAAGTTATGCCAAAAACAATCCAACAATATGTAATAATATCGGTGAGTTTTGGTATTGTGATAATTATCTCGCTAATGCTTCTAAACAAAAAAAATGGATATAAGATGAAGATATTTATTATTAATTTGGATCGAAGTAAAGATCGTAAACAATATATGCAGCAACAGTTTGATAAAATTGGTGTAGAATGTGAGTTTTTTAGTGCTATTGATGGTAGAAGTCTTGATAGAAAATGGTTATCAAAAGTAGCCAAAAGTAAATTTTATAATCAAATTACAGGTAGAGCTGGGTTTGCAAGAAATCATTCTAATAATGAAATTGCATGCTTTGCAAGTCATTTTTCTTTATGGCAGAAATGTATTGAATTAAATGAACCAATAATAGTATTAGAAGATGATGTTATATTAGATCATGATTTTAAAAAATCTATGGCTACATTAGAAAAATACCTTGATAAATTACAATATATTCGTTTGATCGTAACGTTGAAATATCGAAAAAAAATACAATTAGCAGAGGATTTATCTTTATATCCTCATTTTCCAAGTGGTGCTCAAGGGTATGCAATTGCTCCTAAAGCTGCAAAACTATTTGTGCATTATGCAAAAAAATGGCATGAGCCTGTAGATATGTATATGGATCTTTCGGTGATACATGGACTGCGTGCATATTGTGTTAATCCTGAAGCTATAAAGGAGGGTACTATCCCATCTGATATAGGATCAGTAGATAGAGAATATTTGCCAAAACCAGTTGGCATAACCAAATTAATTCGGGAATTAGTTCGCCCAATACAACAACTTCGGCAAACATACTGGAATTGGAGTAATCCAGTTTTTTATCCTAATAAATAATATTTTTGATAAAGTGGCTTATGAATTTAAAACGTTTTATTAATCAGAGATTTTTAGAATATATGGTTTTAATGTTATTTTTGGTAATGCCATTTACTAATATTAACCATGTATGTATTTATGTAATACTGGAATTAATTTGTTTATATGGAGTAATAAATTACTCTCATAAAAAATATGATGAAGTTTTTATCAAGTTTTTTATAATATATTTTATTTGGTGTGCAATAGTTACAATTTTAAGTGTAAATTTTAGATTGTCATTCCAAAGCTTAACTAGTTTACTTATTCCACCGTTATTGTTATTTAGTTTAGTTAATTCTCGAGTTATCAATAAAAATATTCATAGCTATCTTTTTGTTTTATCGATAATGTTATTCATTTTATCAATTTGCATGCGAGCTTACAGTTTAAGTGGTTATCACGATATGTGGTTGTTTTCTTTTGTAAGCAGAGTTGGTGGTGGACGTATGACTACTAGTACATTGTCGTTATGTGTGATAGTGTATACAATGTTTTTTAATCATAATATTCGTAATAAAACAGTAATAATTGGATTAAATTTAATTGCTGGTTTGGTTATAAAAGATAATGCATTCTATTTTGTATTGCTGTTGTATGGATTTATATATTGGGGATTAATAAAGCGTGAAATTGCATTTTATAAATTATTAATTGGTATTGTCATTATAGTAATTACTTTGAAATTTATTCTAATAAATTTATTGCATTATAATTTGCATATAGCAGAACGAATAAATATTTATGCGTATTGGTTGGGGAATATATTATATTCTCCATTTCATGGAGTTGGCTTGGGGTTGCGATTAGAGTCCTTGTTTTATACTAAAAAGTTTCTTATCCCTTATGAAATATATAAAATTGATCCAAATATTGTCTTTCATGCACATAATTATTTTTTGGATCTTTGGCTACAAATTGGAATTATAGGTTTAGTATTAATCTTATTGTTTTTTTATAAGATATCTCTTATATCCTATAAGCGCAACAAGCAATATGGAGTTGCAGTATTTTTTATGCTTTTTGTAATTATTATGAAAAACATGGTTGATGATGAGATTAATGGGTCGCGTGGCTTAATTTATTGGTTTTTTATTGTCTTAACTTATGCTACCGTTCTAACATTATCGCGCAAACAAGATGAAAATGGAGGGGTGTAATTGAAGAGTTTTTTGATGGTTAGACCTGATAAAATGGGTGATGCTATTATTACTCAAGTAGCAATAGAAGCACTCTTTAAGAGTGTTGCCTGTAATATTGATGTATTTGCATCTAACTATAGCTATCGTTATTATGATGATAATCCTTACGTAAGGAAGGTGTTTAATTGTAATGTTGAAGATAAAAAAGAAATGTATAGCCTTTATAAAAAAGTATGTGCTAATGAAAAATATGATGCAGTATTTGTTTTACAGGCTAGACGACGCTTACAAAAAATGGCTCTTATGGGGGAATGTCGGGAACGATTTGGATTTAACTTAGCATTTGATTTTAGGGTTGCTTCAAGAGTTTTTGAATGGGTTTCGGCTAAGCTACGTGGTTTTAATTATATAAAATATGACTTATCTAAGCATGAGCTACTTAATTTAAAAGACTTACTTGAATCTGGTTTAGAAAAACTAAAACTTCCAAGATTATCTCCATTATCTAATAGATGTACGCTATATTCTAAAAATATAAAACCCGCTATCAAAATTCCAAAATCAATAGTAATTAATATTTCTGGTAAACCAGCAGAACAAAAAACTATTTTACCATCAATGCTAATGAGTCTTTTGTTATCGCTAATTAAAGATGGAAATAAAATTGGGATAGTGGCTTTATCCAATGATATTCATATTGTTAATGATATTGTAAATAAAATAATCGAAGCAGGTGTTGAAAGACCTGAAATTATTTCTGATAATGATGTATTTATAGTAGCTAATAAGTTAAATTGTTATGAATACTATATCGGGGCTGATGGTGGTTTACTTCATATAGCTTCAGGGCTAAACTTAAAGTGTATAGGCTTATTTAATGATGATATCAAACCACGTTGGTACCAATGGACTCCTGATGGTATAGCTATAAGTGCCACAAGCTCTTATGAAATTAGCCCTGTTGCAGTAATAAATGCTTTAGCAGAATTAGGGTATAAATAATGCGTATTTTGGTAGTAAGAACTGATTTTCTAGGCGATAGTATTTTAAGCTCTACCTTTATTCGGATGTTAAAACAATTACTAGACGTACAGGTTGATATACTTTGTTATGAATATAATTTTGCTGCCTTTCAATATAATAAACATATAGATAGTAAGTATCGTTTATATGAAATACCAGTTTCTAGTGAAGAAAAGCTAAATAATCATCAGGTTTTACAAAGTCTAAGGCAAAATAAATATACTGCGGTTTTTATGCTAAATCGTGATTTTAAGACCTATAAATTATTGAAATATATAAATAGTCCTAGAGTTTTTGGTCATAGACTAGGGGTGAAAAGCCTTCGTTCTAAAATGTTTTGTAGATTTTCTGCACTAAGTTTAAAATACAATTACCTAGAGTATGATAATTCTATTCACGAGGTTATCAACCAGTTTAATTTACTTAAGTTTGGGCTACGAATATTAAATATTCCTAATAATATAATATTAGATAAGCAAAGTTATTTTTATACTGAGAGTTTTGACCCTGAAGAACAGGATCAAAAAGATACGGGAACTATTGTAGTTAATATTTCGGGTAGGCGTGATACAGTTCGTTATATACCATCATCTTTGGCTCAAGTTATAATTGAAGATTTGGTCAAATTAGGCAAAAAAGTACTTATGATTGCTACCAAGGATGAATACATTCGTGCGAATGAAATTTTGACACGATTTAGCACCTTAGATGTTAGCTTGTGTGCTGACGATAATTTATTTAATATTGCTAATACTATGGCTAGATATAAATACTATATCGGGGCTGATGGTGGCTTGCTTCATATGGCTTCAGGCTTACAAATGCATTGTATTGGATTGTTTCATGCTCAAAATATTGAAGCTTGGCATCCATGGAGTATACATCAAATTTGTGTACAAACCCCAACTAAGAAGATTTATGATTTAACCGCTGATAATATAATTAAAGCTTTTAAAGACTTGAAACTAAATCATGATTAAAATTGATACTAGTATAATCCTTGCAACTTATAATTGGCCAGAAGCACTAGAGATTATTTTGGCAAATTTAGTGCTGCAGTTGGATAGACACCCAAATGTTGAAATAGTTATTGCTGATGATGGTTCAAAATCTAGTACGATTGAAGTTGTCACAAAATATAATGCTATAAATTCGCGTATCAAGCATGTTTGGCATGCTGATAACGGTTTTCAAAAAAGTATGATTTTAAATAAAGCAGTTGCTTCATCAGTTGGTGAGTATTTACTCTTTCTTGATGGCGATTGTATACCTTTTCTGGATTATATTTCTGAACAAATGAAACTCCGTCAAAATGGTTATTTCGTCGCAGGTAATAGAGTGTTATTATCAAAATCCTATACTAAGTATTTACTAAATAATCCTAATAAAATTAATCAGGTCTTTGAATGGAATATCTTTAAATGGTTAATTGCAAAGATTACTAAAAAAGTTAATAAATCGTTACCAAGTTTACGCTTTGGCAATGGTCAGTGGAGATATTGGAGGGATACTAATTGGAAATACCCTAAAGGATGTAATTTTGCTGTTTCGCGTAATGATTTTTTAGCAATTAATGGTTTTGATGAGTCATTCACAGGGTGGGGGCATGAAGATGCGGATCTTTTTGTTAGGTTTTTGCATCATGGTGTCAAGATAAAAGATGGGCGTTTTGCGATTCCAGTACTACATTTATGGCATAAAAACTCTGATAGGGGTAACGAAAGAGAAAATATGAGCAGGCTATTATCACGTTTAAATAATAAAGGTGTTATAGTGGCTCGTACTGGGGTTAGTCAATATTTAACAGAAGGTACTACCAATGAATAATAATCTATTTATGCAAAGGTACTGGCAAATTAGTGCGTTAATACTGTTTATATCCGCATTTTTTGTATTTCCAGCTAATGATAGCTATTATTACTGGACATGGAGTGGACATCTGGAGTTATCGTATCTTGATGGTCCACCAATGATTGCTTATCTACTTTGGATATCAACGCATATTTTTGGTAATAACTTCTTTGCTATAAATTTAATTTCTATTTTGTGTGCTTATGGTAGTAGCTATTTGTTATATAGGGTTGCAAGTCTTGTTAGCTCTAGAAATGTTGCAATTACTGCAGCGATACTATGGGTGATGTATCCATTTGCTACAACAAAGTTTATCGCGATTAGTATGACACTTGATGGCCTAGAGGTGTTTTTTTCTTTACTCGTCTTATATATGACATTTAGATGGATCCAATATCGACAAACTCGTTATATATATTTTATGAGTATTGCTATTGGGTTTAGTTTACTCGCCAAATATAATGTAGTAATATTACTTTTTGCTCTAATGTTGTTTTTCTTATTGGATAGAAGCTTACGGAAAATTTATCTATCGCCACATTTATATATAGGAATGATAGTAGCACTTGCTATTTTTTCACCAGTAATAATATGGAATTGTCAAAATCATTGGATATCTTTTAGTTATCAGTTAAATTCGCATAAATGGACTGGCAGTGAAGATGCGATTAATACTGCAAGTCGTTATGGGTTACGTGGGATGTGGTTTTATCTTAGTAGTTGCGTATTTGGAGTGCTACATATATTGTTGCTTTTGATAGCATATTTTAAGTATGTAAAAAAAGTAACAATCATATGCAATGTTTATAATAGATGCATAATATTTATAATTTATATTATTTTATTATTTTGGTTATATGAATCATACTCTGCCCATATTGGGCTTAATTATATGCTAACGGTGAGTGCGTTAATATGTATTATTGTTGCACAGCAATTAGCTTCATATCCAAAATTAACTAAATTTTTATTGGTATTGTTTTTATTAATAACTGTTGTGATGCTATTAGATAAGTCAAGAATGCCATTAAAACATAAAAATGAGATGGCTAACTATATTAAGTATGTGCAATCAGGGGTACTACATCGCCCATTTTTTAATGCTATGCCATAGTGCCATATAATAGATTAGGAATTTGATGATTTGATTCGTATTCGATTTGGCAATATCCATAAATTATCGTGTAAAGATTTGATTCTGATAAGTCTTTTATGATATAATTCATCCCTTAAATGGTGAATGATGGGTTCCTAAAGTATTGATTAAATTTAATCACCTGCATTCGAATAAAAACAAGTATAAAAAGGGGCTTATATGCCTAAAATGAAAACTAAATCAAGTGCTAAAAAGCGCTTCAAGTTTCTGGGTAACGGTGGGATTAAACGTTCTCAGGCTTTCAAACGTCATATTTTGACTAAAAAAACCACCAAAAATAAAAGACAGCTACGTGGAACAGTTATGGTCAATCCAAGCGATGTGGCTAGTATAAAATCTATGATGCCGTACGCGTAATAAAAGGAGATTGAATAATGACTAGAGTAAAACGTGGTGTTGTTGCACGTGCAAGACACAAAAAAATATTAGCCCTTGCAAAAGGATATCGTGGTCGTCGTGGTAATGTATACCGCGTAGCTAAAGAAGCTGTAATGAAAGCTGGTCAATATGCTTATCGTGATAGACGTCAAAGAAAACGTCAGTTCAGAAGCTTATGGATTGTGCGTATCAATGCAGCTTGTCGTGAGCTTGGTATGACTTATAGTCGCTTTATTAATGGCTTGTCTAGAGCTAGTGTTTCTGTAGATAGAAAAGTTCTATCAAATTTAGCGACTCATGATAAAGTTACATTTGCTAAGTTCGTTGATATTGCTAAAG
>CANEUJ010000092.1 GCA_947441745.1 Neisseriaceae bacterium
CGAGTTGAGTCTAATAGATCTAAAAATTTTAAAAGGTCAGTTTCTTTTGATGCTTGAATCCACGGGTACAAATATTGATGAATTCAGCGAAATATTATTTACTATAGTATAATACAAGGCTAATGCGTCTATAACTCACATATATTAGAATGGAACTTAAAGTTTAGCAAATGATTGAATGTAAAAATTTGGTACTTGGGTACCATGAATCACTGGTAGAGCCTTTTAACCTCAAAGTCGCTGATAACAAATGGATGGGGATAATTGGTGAAAATGGAATAGGTAAATCTACTTTCATGAAAACCATTCTTGGAGTAATCAAACCAATATCTGGTAGTATCAGTATTTTTGGTAAAAATATTGGGCAAATTAATGATATTATTTCTTACATTCCTCAAGAACGGGAAATAAATCTAAGCGATCTAATGAGTGGCTTAACTCTAATCAAAAGTAGTTATCACGGTGCTTCATTTGGACTGCCATTACTAAACCGTAAACTTCATAATCGAGCTCTTGAATTACTGGAGTTAGTTGGTGCTACCAAATATCAGCATCAACCATTTAATACCTTATCAGGTGGACAAAAAAAACGAATATTTCTAGCACAAGCCTTAATTAATGATCCGCAGCTATTACTTCTTGATGAACCCTTGGCTGATTTGGATCCTAGTGCCAAACAGCATTTTATTGAGGCTTTAGAAGAGATTCATAAGCATAAAAGTCTTGGACTTCTTATAATTTCGCATGATATGCACGAAATAGCTTCGCATTTGGATGGGTTTATCCATTTTAAAGATAAAATCGTACATTCGTGTGTTGAGTTACCTTGTGCAGCAAAGGATACCTATGTGGGCATATGATTTCATGCGACATGCCTTATATGCTGGGCTTATTATTGCAACAGTTTGTGGTGTAGTTAGTGTTTTTGTGGTTTTGAGGCGTAGTGCTTTTGCCGCTCATGCTCTAGGACATGTGAGTTTAACTGGTGCTGCTGGGGCTGCTTTGGTGGGTATTTCGGCGATAACTGGGCAATTATTATTAAATATACTTTGTGCGATTATAATGGGGCTAATGGGGGATAAAGTTAAAAAAAACGATCTGGCTGTTGGTGTAGTACTAACTTTTGCCCTTGGACTTGGAGCTTACTTTCTGTTTTTATTTCAAAATAACTACGCTGGAAGTGTAATGAGTATTTTATTCGGTAATATACTTGCTGTATCAAGTCAGCAGATTTATATTTTATTGCTTCTTGCTGTAATAATTTTATTTACTTTAGTGGTTTTTGCTCGTCCTTTGATTTTTGCATCAATTGACCCAGTTCTTGCTAAATCTAAAAATGTAGCTGTCAAATTTTTGGCAGTACTGTTTTTTGTGCTTGTAGCTATAACTGTTTCAATGGCGTGTCAGATTGTTGGGGCGTTACTTGTGTTTGTCATGCTAATAATTCCTGGGGCAATAGGAATGCAGTGGGGCGATAGTATATATAAAATTATCTTTATTAGCGTCATAGTTGCAAATCTAACAATAATAATCGCTTTGTATGTGGCGTATTATTTTAATCTACCTACAAGTGTTTGTATCACTATGATCTTATCTTTAATTTACTTTTTAGGAATCCTAAGAGGGTATTTAAGATATTCCTAAAACATTCTTAACTTTTTGGGGTGGTAATAAATGAAAATCAATTTGAAGATATTTATGAGTACGATATTAGTTAATTTATTTATGACAACTAATGCTGATAATGATCCATATGTCAAATTTGATAAAGCTAAAAAATTAAAACAACTAACTCCAGTTGAGCTTTCAGTGACACAAAAAGCCGATACTGAGCCACCTTTTAATAATGCATATTGGAATAATGAAGCTATTGGTATCTATGTAGATATAGTGTCTGGTGAACCATTGTTTAGTTCTACCGATAAATTTGATTCTGGCACTGGATGGCCTAGTTTTAGTAAACCAATTGATAAAAGATATATTGTCACCAAAACCGATAGTAGTATGTTTATGGATAGAGTAGAAGTTCGTTCACGTAATGCTAATTCGCATTTAGGACATGTTTTTGATGATGGCCCCAAACCAACAGGGCTTCGTTATTGTATGAATTCGGCTTCAATGCACTTTATCCCAGAGAGCCAAATGGTAAAAGCTGGATACGGGAAATATATGTATTTATTCAAACACTAAGTTTTTATTGTATTATGGTGTTTATTTTATGATATTATTATTCTAATATATTTTTTATAATAAGAAGATAGAATGAAAAAGATAGTAAGTTATCAAGTTGATTGGAATTAATTATCTATAGTCTATGGTATAATTCCTCTTTCTAATCATTCTTTGGAATACTGCCATAGCCCCTCTTAAAATTACTTATCCCGGTGAATTACCGGTTAGTCGTGAGATTGACGCGATTCGCCGATTAATTAGCAATAATCCCGTGGTTATAGTGTGTGGTGAGACGGGATCTGGTAAAACCACACAATTACCAAAATTATTGTATGAGATGGGGTATAGCAAAGATGGTATGATAGCTCATACTCAACCCCGAAAAGTAGCTGCTCGAACAATTACTCACCGAATTAACCAAGAAATACGTGAAGCTAATAATATCAATGATCAATCAAATTATAATCTTGATATTGTTGGTTATAAAGTACGTTTTTATGATAAAACATATACTCATACTGCAATAAAACTAATGACTGATGGGATTTTATTGCAAGAAATTAGTAGCGATAGACTACTATCAAAATATAAAGCAATTATTATTGATGAAGCCCATGAGCGAAGTCTCAATATAGACTTTATTTTAGGTTATCTAAAAACTATTCTAAATAAACGTCCTGATTTAAAAATAATCATTACTTCAGCAACGATTGATAATCAAAAATTATCTAAGTATTTTAATAATGCTCCAGTTATAAATGTCGAAGGCAAAACTTATCCAGTTGATATCATTTATCAAGATCTTGGTGAAGAAAATAATCTAAATGCTACAATTTATCAAGCAATAGAGAGCTGTTATGCTCTTGATAGTGGAAATGTACTCGTATTCTTACCAGGTGAACGCGAGATTAAAGAGTGCGTCAACTATTTGGGAAAAACCAATTTACGCCGTAATGAAATCTTAGCATTATTTTCACGCCAAAATGAGGCGGAACAAAATCTTGTTTTTAGTGACAATGGCAAACAAAAAATTATCGTAACAACTAATGTAGCTGAAACATCCTTGACTATACCTGGAGTTAGATTTGTAATTGATAGTGGGTTAGCTCGAGTAAAACGCTATAACGTTAGAAATAGAGTAGAGCAGTTACAAGTCGAGCCGATATCAAAAGCTAGTAGTAAACAGCGTTCAGGACGTGCTGGGCGTACTAGTCATGGTATGTGTATACGCTTATTTAGTGAAGAAGAGTTTAACATACGTCCAGAATATACCGATCCTGAGATTATCAGAAGTAATCTAGCTAATGTTATTCTACGCTTAATTGGGCTAAAATTGGGAGATCCACTGACATATCCATTTCTTGATTTACCTCAAAACACGGCATATAATGATGGTTTTAAGACATTGTTTCAACTAAAAGCATTAAATGATGATAATCAAATTACTGATATTGGCAGGTTATTAGTTAAAATACCGATTGATGTTAATTTGGCTAAAATCTTATTATCAGGAGCTAGAGAATTTAATTGTCTAGCAGAAGTTTTGATAATAGTTTCTTTTTTATCCATAAGTGATCCTCGTGAAGTACCATTTGAACACCAACAATTAGCACGTGAACGTCATCAAATATGGGTAAATAAAAAATCAGATCTTGTAGTTATATTAAATTTATGGAACTGGTACTATGCTGAATTGGAAAATAAAAAATCTACCAAAAAACTTATCGAAAAATGTTATTCCCAGTTTTTATCGTATCCACGTATGCGTGAATGGCATGAATTACATAGTCAATTAAAATCTGTCATGGAAAATATAGGTTATAATGATACCAAAGCTCTTAATATAAATACTGATGATAGTTATCAACGTTTACATCAAGCACTTCTTTGTGGGTTTTTAAATAATTGTGGCCAAAAAGACTCGGTGGAAGATTTTTATATTGGTACAAATGGTAAAAAAATAATTATTCACCCATCAAGCCAGATAACTAAACCTAAATGGATAGTCTCCTCAAGCCTTAACCAAACAACGAAGCTCTATGCAAGAATAAATGCTTATATAGAATCGCATTGGTTATTGCCTATGACTACTCATCTGGTAAAATATAATTACTCTAATGAAACGTGGGATAAAAAACGTGGTGAAGTTGTTGCATATGAACATGTTATCTTTGGTGGGCTTACAATTGCAAAGAAAAAAGTAGCTTTTTCTAAGATAAATAGTGCTTTAGCTCGAGAGATTTTTATTAAACAGGGTATTGTATTAAATGAATTAGGTAAGAATTACAAATTTATTAATAATAATCAAAATATAATTGAGAGCTTGGAGGCGTTGGAGGATAAGCTTCGGCTAGCATTTATTATTATTGAAGATGAGCTTTTTGATTTTTATAATCAATTTATCCCTAATGATATTTGTGATATTCGTTCTTTTGATGTATGGTGTAAGAATAATGAGTTAAAGTTATTTATTAATAAAGATGAATTAGTTAAAAAATTAATTGCTGATGATAGTCATATGACCTTATATCCTGATTATATGATAGTTAATAATAATAAACTAAAACTACAATATGTATTTAATATGGATAGCCTCGATGATGGAGTTACTGCAACTATATTCATAGATAGGCTACTTCAAATTGAAGATGAGGCTTTTAGTTATTTGGTTCCGGGGTTAATTCGGGATAAAGTTACTTTTATAATTAAAATGCTTCCTAAGGCACTTCGTATTCGAATTAATCAAAATAATGATTTTATTACTGATTTTCTTCAAAATTCACCTTATAAAAATTTTAATGCTGATTTTGTAGGATATTTGAATATTAATTATAAGATAGATATAAAAATATCAGAGATTGAAGCAATTAAGTTACCTAAGCATTTAGTGTTTCATTTTCAAATATTTGATAAAAATAAACCACTTCTTGTGGGAGATAATCTTAAAATATTAAAACAAGAATTAGTTCCTGAGTTAAATAAATTAATTGATACATATGCAAGTAGTTACACTCAAAGAAATATCACTATCTGGGTTGATGGAATGGAGAAACTTCTTCATCCAATTAGTAAGTCCTTAGGTTATTTAAGCCTTAAACTTGAGGAAATGCATGTTCATTTGGTGGTAATGTCTGATTTGGATAAGGCTAACATACATACTCGTCTTGGATTTTTACAGCTTATCAAAAATAATTTATCTGGACAAATTAAATATCTGGAACAAAAACGCTTTTCTAATTTTACCCAAACAGCGATGTATCTTAAAAACATTGATAATAGTGAAAAACTATTAACTGATAGTATTAATTTTATTTTGAGAATGTCTGTTAATTTAACTACTATACCAAGCAGTCATGATGATTTTGAGAGGCTAATTAAGATAGCTAGTCAAACAATTATTCAAAACACTACTTTATTTGCTAACATATTATTTAATATAGCTAAATATTATAATGAATTATGTATAAAATTAGATGGGCATAATTTAGAGTCAGAAATTGAAGAGCAGCTTGATAATTTAGTGTATAGTGGTTTTTTACGTTATACACGTTACCATCAGTTAGAGCATTTTCCGCGTTACATACAGGCTATTATCAAACGTTTGGATAAATACGCGATAGACAAATCTCGAGATAGTATGATTAATAAAGATATCAATGAGCTTTATGAAACATGGTATGACTACGTAGATAAACTTGAACAAGCTCGTAAACCAGTTAGTCGCGAAATATATGATTTTAGATATAAAATAGAAGAATTACGTGTATCTTTATTCGCTCAAGAATTAAAAACCCAGTACCCAGTATCATTAAAACGCTTATGGCGTGAACTTGAATCAATGTGAAATCATCAAATAAATCAGCAAGTAATATTTACAATTAATATTATGCCCCTAAAATATACCCCTTAGGTATTAGCAAAATTCTATTGCAATTGAATGCTAAAATTCGCATATAAGTAAAACTCAATATCAAACTTTAAGGAATTTTATGGTATTCATTTTTTTATATAATGTTGTTTATATCAAAACAGATTTTAAAAACATACGAAATTTGTCTAAATCAAAATTGATTTTAATTGGCACTCCATACTGTTTCAAATATTTAACTTCAGTAAATCGAGGTTGTTTTGATCATATTCATCAAATATCAAGAGATTTTCAAAATGTTGATCATAGCGAAGTTGATGCTATCATTAAATTATATGTTGATTTTTATGGTTCTGAGAATATCAGAATATTAAGTAATGAAGATAGTATACACCTTGTATGTGCTGATCTTAGAGAAAAGTATCAAATACCTGGGTATAGGAAGGAACAGCTATTGCCTTATGTAGATAAAGTAATTTCTAAAAATAAACTTAATAATGTAGTTAGGATACCTAAGTTTACCAAATTTAATAAGATTGAATACGCTGCTAACAAATTTACATACCTAAATATGCTGGTTGAGCAACTTGGTGGGTTTCCATTATTTGTAAAGCCTGTTGATTTGGTAAGTAGTGTAGAAACTCATACAATAAATGACCGAAATGAACTTTCTAATATTGCTGAAAGAATTCTTTTCCATGATTATGAGTTTGAAGTTGATGAATTTATTAATGGAGATCTCTTTCATTGTGATGCGA
>CANEUJ010000093.1 GCA_947441745.1 Neisseriaceae bacterium
TAAATTTGGTCTTTCATTAAGAACACCACCTTCTCCTCGTGTTGTAATAGCGTCATTTAAATAGTAGAATTTTCCATTTTCCTCTAATATTGCCTTATCTTGTTTTACGATGTTAATGATGCTTGGCTTGATCTTGGTTGATGTTATATATTCTGTCGATTTACGGTATATAACAATATATTCGTGGTTCCTTTGAACATTTATAGTGTCATTTTTTGAGTTTTGCTTATTATGGATTATTGGGCCTATCATATTATTTTGCCCAAATAACTCCTCACCTATCTTTAATAGGTTGGCAACTTCATGATCATCTATTGATATAAAAATCACACCGTCATCACGTAGCAAATTTCGAGCTAATTTAAGACGTGGATACATCATATTCAACCAATCGGTATGGTAGCGACCACTGCTATCAGTGTTAGTACCTATCTTGTTGCCATTATCATCAACTTGTCCTGTTAGTTCCAAGTAGTTTTTAACATTATCGTGATAGTTATCTTTATATACAAAGTCCTTACCCGTGTTATATGGTGGGTCTATATATATCATCTTAATCTGCCCATAATAGCTTTTTTGTAAAAGCTTTAATACCTCAAGATTATCACCCTCGATGTATACATTATTTGTATTATCCCAGTTTTTGCTATCTTCTAAAGATGGGCGAAGAGTTGCCATACCTGGTTTATTAGCCTCTGCTTGAGCTTGTTTTTTGCCACTCCAGTTGAAACTATAGCGAGTTAGCTTATCCGCTTCAACATCAACATCTCCACCAATTGCAATCTTAAGTTTTTCAATATCAATACTACAATTACCATCAACTCCCTCAGTGAATACTTCAGGTAATATCTGCTTCAATTTACTAATTGTATCTTGTGCCATATCCATACTTTGCACATCTTCTATCTTTAATTTATACTTTTCAGTCATTTTACACTTTCATTTTTTATTTTATTTAGCTTATCCGTAACTTGATAGTAGCCATTTTTGGTAGCTCCTACAAATTCAATTAAGTCTAAGTTTATTAGAATCTCTATATACTTTTTTATTGTCTCTGGTGATACTTGCATAATATCAGATAATATTTGCCTGTTACATTGTTCTTTTTCAATCAATTTAATTATTTCAATAATTCTATCCATCTGTTTCTGAGAGAGTTTTGTTGTATTTTGCTCATTTAAATAATTTACAGTGGCTATTTCTACATTTGTAGGGTATTTTTCCGCATTTGTAGGGTATTTTTCCGCATTTGTAGGGTATTTTTCCGCATTTACAGGGGCTATTTTGAAATCAACATCAGGAGAAGTGGTCTTATCTACCCTACTTCGATAAAATGTCACGGTGAACCAATTTTCATCATAACTAATTTCTAATTTACAATCATGATTTGCTGAATCTTTTTTTATCCGTTCGATTCCAGTACCCGCTTTTTCAATATATCTAGTCCTTGCCAATAAATCTGCGATAAGATGATTGCGACGCACACTTTTTATACCAAACTCTTGCTTATTTAGCCCACTAGGTAAACCTCCAGGGCTAACTACAACAACTCTATCATCAAATACTTCCACCATAATATTAGCCCCTTCTTGAAAGTAATTACGGTGGCAAAAAGCATTAATAACTGCTTCACGTAGAGCAATTTCTGGAATATCAGGAATATCCTCTCGCTGTATAGATTCTATTTTATAAGCTAGATTAGTATGACGTTTGACAAAATTAACTGCATTATCAATATTATCTAGCATATTAGTGTTGTAGTCTTTACGATCTAAAATCGTAACTCTACCTGTACCTTTAAATAATACACAAGTACATTCAGCATGCTTAAGTAAAAAATCTATAGACTTAGTAAAGAATAATACTCCAGCATTAGTAAATTTACCAGAATCACTCATACAACCTAAGTTTTTAAGTAAATGCTCAGGCTCTATTTGATTAGTGATGCCAGTTTTGTTTAGAAAGTTGTTATACGCAAAGCGGTCAAAATCATTTAGGAAGTCAGCTTTGTGGTGTTCGAGTTTATCAAATTGAATTAGCCCCTCACTTTGGAAGAGATCAATAATTTCATTCCTCGTTAGTTTCTGACTATTGGGACCCATACGTAGAAAAAATCCATCACTACATGCATATGGTCTATTTATACCTTTTTCCACCTCAACTAAAAGTACACCAATTTCTGGATATTTGTGGAATTTTACTCTAATTTTAGGTTCAATTTGGTTAATTGTATCTTGAATTCGTGACATTAACTCATTATCTAGAGATAATGGTTTTATTTCTCCAGAATCAGTTACACCAATTAATAATGCTCCGCCATCAGCATTAGCAAACGCACAAATCTCACTAGCAATTGATTTATCAATTTTAACCTTAAACTCAATATGATAACCTTCGCCAAGTGCAATTAACTCATGTATTTTATCCACTTATTCTACCCTTGTTTGAATATTTCACTAGATGAATTAAAATTATTATTTTATAATTCGTAATTTTACTCTATTTCTCACCCCATAAGTCTTGAAAGTTAATTCTTGAGAAAACAGTTGGGGTAAATCATAATTATTTCAAAGATATACTGTGATGGACATGGTATAATTATGATTGTTAAACTTTTTAAAAATATCTAAATGAAAAAACTATTATTTATTCTATCATCTATGATTAGCCTTACTTATGCTAATGAATGTGCTAATATTGATACAAAAACTAGAGAAATAATGTCAAAAAACCAAATAAATGGAATTGCAATTGCAATAATAAATAACAATAAAGTTGAATATTGTAACTATGGATATACTGATAAAATTAAAAAAGTTCCTATTACCAACAAATCTATATTTGAAATTGCTTCAATCACCAAAACCTTTACTGCACAAATGGCTGTTATAGCAGCATCTAATAACAAATTAGACCTTGACGCATCTGTTACTAAATATATCCCTGAACTAGCAGCCAATGAAAGTTATACTCATATAAATAATAAAGAATTACTTAGTCATGTAGCAGGATTACCATTTAAATACACAGATACTGTTACAGAGTCTGAACTACTAGCTACTGCGATACAAAACAAACCCAATCACTCACCTGAGAGTTACTATCAATATAGTAATCTTTCTATTACTTTAGCCTCTATTTCATTAACTAGAATTTATCATACCAACTATGAAAATCTATTAAAAAAATTAGTACTAAATCCACTTGGCATGAAATACACTTCAATGAATATAAGCCCTAAAAACCAAAATCTTATCGTAACAGGTTATGGCAAAGATAATAACCCAACAAAACTTATGACTATGGGTATAACTAGAAGTGCTGGAGGTTTAAAATCCAATACATATGATTTGGCTAGATATCTACAATTTCAGATGAATAGAGAAAACTCACAATTTAAGAATGTATTGGAAATAGTACATAAAAACTATTACTGCTTAGATAAAGATGGTACTTCTCAACAGTTATCTTGGGAATACCATACTATGAATGCTTTATCTGAACAATTCTTACCCAATGCAAACTATGCAAATATACTAGAGCCACGCGAAGTACCGACAACTTGTAAAACCACCGAAAATGGCTTTATTGATAAAACAGGTAACTCTCCTGGAATGAGTTCATATATTGGTTATATTAAAGATCATGGTGTTGGAGTGGTTATTTTATCCAGTAAAGGCTACCAACCTGATGTGGTTAATTTAGGGCGTTATATACTTAAAACCACAATCAATCAAAGTAAACCCCCTCTATAAAGAAATAATAATGACTTTAGTTTTAGGTATTGAGAGCTCTTGTGACGAAACAGGTATAGCTATTTATTCAGATAGAGATGGATTAATAGCTAATACATTATACTCACAAATTGAGTTACATAAACTCTACGGTGGTGTTGTACCAGAACTTGCTTCAAGAGATCATATTAAGCGCATTATACCCTTAATTGATGAAGCATTTACTGAAGCAAATATTTCAAAAACAGATATTGATGCTATTGCTTACACTGTTGGACCAGGTCTAAACGGAGCTCTTTTAGTTGGAGCTGGGGTTGCTACAGGCTTAGCCTATAGCCTAAACAAACCAACTATACCCATACACCATCTAGAAGGTCATTTACTTTCTCCATTACTTGGCGATAAACAACCCAAAACTCCATTTATCGCATTACTAGTATCAGGAGGTCATAGCCAGATAATTTTGGTTGATAAAATAGGTAGCTATACCCTACTTGGTGATACACTTGATGATGCTGCGGGTGAAGCCTTTGATAAAACAGCTAAGATGCTTGGTTTACCGTATCCAGGTGGTAAATATATTGCTGAATTAGCAGTGTCAGGAGTTGAAGAGTATCAGCTACCACGCCCTATGATACATACAGGTAATCTAAATATGAGTTTTTCTGGTTTAAAAACTGCAGTACTAACTTATATAAATAAACTACCTAAGCCATTAGATATAATAACTAAACAAAATATTGCCAAATCTATAGAAGAGTCTATAACTGATGTATTAGTAAAAAAATCTCTACTGGCAATAAAACAAACTGGTATAAAGAGACTCGTTGTTAGTGGTGGTGTAAGTAGTAATCTAAGCCTTAGAGCTAAACTAAACAAGCAATCTGGAATCGAAGTATTTTATCCACCGCTTAGTTTATGCACTGATAATGGTGCAATGATTGCATACGCTGGGTTTACTCGCTTTAAGAATGCCAAATTTGATTATAAATTTGATGTTTTACCACGCTTTGCTTTAACTAGTCTTACCAATACGGGATATTAAATGCTACAACAAATTTTGTCTCAAATATACCCCCTAGATAAATACAATATCATAGTAGCTAATGGTCAATTTCCAAGCCACCCATTTCTACTTGGACTAATCAAAAATGCAAAAATGCTAATTTGCTGCGATGGTGCAATACATAAATTATCAAGCCACCACATCACCCCTGACTATATAGTTGGAGATTGTGATTCACTTCAGACACTCGAAGATGGTATCTTAAATGATCGCATTATCAAACTAACTGATCAAAATACTAATGATCTAACTAAAGCTGTTGATTTTGCTTGCATGCAATTAAAATTAGATAATCTAATCATCCTTGGTGCAACTGGACTTCGTGAAGATCATACTATTGCTAATATTGCACTTTTAGCAGAGTATATAAATAAGGTGAATGAAGTTTCGATTATTAGTGAATATGGTATTTTCACCATACATAGCAAATCAACAAAGCTATCAACAATCAACGGACAACAGGTATCTTTTTTTACACTAGATCATGAATCATCAATTAGTTGTAAAGATCTTAAATGGCAACTAAAAAATCATAAATTCTGCAAATGGTACCAAGGCACTTTAAATGAAGCTATAGCTAACAGTATCAATGTCGAAATTATAGGAACAGTTATAGTATATCGTACTTTCGAAATTAAAAACATATAATAGATTTTATAAATTAAATCTTATTATATTTATTCATAGGGGTTAAATAATATGCCATGGTTATGTTTACTTATTGCGGGTATTTGTGAAATAGGTTGGCCATTAGGCTTAAAAATGATTGAAGTTTCACCACAACATAAAATCATATATATTATATTTGCAACAGTTTCAATAGTTTTGTCTGGATATTTACTATTTATTGCCCAAAAATCTATTCCAATGGGTACTGCATATGCTGTCTGGACTGGAATTGGAGCAGCTGGTGCATTTATTGTTGGAATTGTTTTATTTAAGGATGCACCAAGTCTAATGCGCATAACATCTGTATTACTTATCATACTAGGTGTTATAGGCTTAAAACTTAGTGCCCATTAAAAAGTTACAAACTCTCCAGAGAATATTAATGCTTACTTATCTGCCAAAGACTCCAATAAAACGCCTAAGCCCATTTACATAAGGCATATAATTAGTATTTCCATAATGAATGGCAGATGCTAATTGTGAATTAGCTGGATTAGCTAAAACATAATTGCCTCGAACTCTCTCAAACAAATTATTTACTGCACCAATATCACGATACATCATTTGTAAAGATGGAGTTGCCAACCGAGTCCCAACCCCTGCTAAAATGGATGAAGTAGCACCAAATCCAAGTGCTTGATAAGCAGTAATAGTAATACTAGGAAACTCCAATCCACCATAACTTCCAACAGCATAAGCCGTGGCACATCCCATAGCACATACTCCAAATAGTGCAGTTGATCTCCAACCACTAATAGGAACCGCGTCCAACGATGGTACAGCACTTGCAGTGTCAGTAATTGCATTTTGAAGTTCCAAAGCAGCTCTACCATTGGCTATTAACGGTGGAAGTCCTCTAAGTGTTTTAATTGGACGTCTTATAAGATCAATAATAGGTTCACCAGAGCCAACAACAGTACCAGCTAAGCCTGTCAAGAATGATACTGTATTCCAACCACTAGAATTAGTCGCCTCACCTATATTACCTGTGGTACCAGATATAGCACCTAAAGTTCCGTTAACTGTTTTAATCACGGCACTACGACTAGCCGCAGCGGCAGCTTCACCTGAAATAGCTACCTCACCTGCAGCACTGGCTGCCCCTCCTTCTATTAGACCCAAAGCAGCCAGTGACGCCCCACCTGACCACATCACAGCTCCAACACCAATAGCAATTGCTACAGAATTAGCTAAGTAATCAGCCCATGCTGGAATATGCCCACTTGGATCTAGATTGTCAATAGGATCTCCATTACCAAAGTTATATAGATTAGCTACATTCACAGTATCTGCATTAATAAACCTCATTA
>CANEUJ010000094.1 GCA_947441745.1 Neisseriaceae bacterium
CTTACTGAAGCTGGTATGGGGGTTAAAGGTATTGTTGCTTCAACTGCTGGTATTGGTAATTTACTTCAGATGGGAATTGGCGACACTATACGCGTATCTTTGACCCCAAAACCTGGGGAGAGTCGAAATCAAGAAGTAATTGTTGCCCAAGAAATACTTCAATCTATGGGGCTTAGATATTTTGTACCAATGGTAACAGCATGTCCTGGATGTGGGAGAACTTCAAGTGATTATTTCCAACATTTAGCACAGGATATTCAAGCCTATTTAGTAGAGCAAATGCCAATTTGGAGAGAGTTCTATCCAGGAGTTGAGACTATGAAAGTTGCTGTTATGGGATGTGTGGTTAATGGCCCTGGTGAGTCTAAACTCGCCAATATCGGTATTAGCCTCCCTGGTCGTGATGAGTCACCAGTTGCCCCAGTCTTTATAGATGGAGAGCATTCTGTTACTCTTAAAGGGAGCAATATAGCAGCTGAGTTTAAGATTATAGTAGACGACTATGTAAAGAACGCCTACTCCAAATAAATTGCATTTAAAATAGAAAGTTTGACACTTTTATACAGCTGTGCCTGTTGCTATAACAACACCTAGATGTTTGGCAACAGTTTGTCCTATATCTGCATAGGTATCACGAACCCCGATATCATGACTTAGACCAGACTTGTACATTATAAAGGGAATATGTTCACGTGTATGATCAGAGCCATGCCATGTAGGGTCGCATCCATGATCAGCTGTCAATATCAAGATATCATCAGTAGCTAGATTGTTAATGATTTCTGGTATACGGGTATCTAAGTATTCAAGAGCTTCTTTATAACCTTTGGTATCACGTCTATGTCCATATAGCATATCAAAATCAACTAGATTGGTCATAATAAATGTCGGAGCATCTTTATATTTCTTGATAGCATCCATACTTTTATCAATTAAATCATTTAAGCCATTAGCTTTAATTTCAATCCCTGTACCTTGATGGGCATAAATATCCCCGATTTTACCAATAGCAACAGTTTTAATATCATTCTCACAGCATACATCAAAAAGTGTTTTATTATTAGGTAGTAAAGAATAATCATGGCGATTACCCGTTCTTGCATAATTTGAAGCATTATTTCCTTCAAAAGGGCGTGCAATAACTCTTGCTATATTATATGGTTCAAGCTCTTCACGAACTATTTTACATAAGTTATATAAATTATCTAGTCCAAATGTTTCTTCATGGCAAGCTATTTGAAATACGGAATCGGCTGAAGTATAAAAAATTGGTTTTCCAGTTTTGAGGTGTTCATCTCCAAGGTCGCGGATAATATCAGTACCTGATGCATGACAATTACCTAAATATCCTGGTATACCACTTCTTTTTACTATTTTATCAAGTAAGTCTTGTGGGAATTTTTCTTTAAAATACCCCCAATCAAACAAAACAGGAGAGCCTGCAATTTCCCAGTGCCCACTGGTTGTGTCTTTACCCGAGCTAATTTCTTTACAGGCTCCATATAACCCATTGGTAACATAATCATTCTTATCACAGTATAGTTGTTTATCATTAACTCGTGAATAAGCTAAACCAAGCCCAAGCTTAAGTAAATTTGGAATTTTGAAGTTTAAATTATTTAGATGGCAATATTCATCAATATGACCAAGTGTATCAGCCCCAACATCTCCAAATTTAGCCGCGTCAGGTAATGCTCCTATGCCAAAAGAATCTAAAACTAAAATTATTGCACGCTTCATTTGATTATTTCTCCTCTGTATATTACTTAATATCCAGTAGTGGTTTGAGTGGTTGTGCCATTTAGTACATTAAGTACATCATTAAGTAAACTTGATGCTCCAAATCGAAATGTATGGGAATTAATATAAGATTCTCCAAGGATTTTTTGGGTAAGTTCAAGATATTTTGTAGCTTCAGCGACAGTTTTAATTCCACCAGCAGCTTTAAAACCGCACTCACCACCGTACTGTTTAATAACCTGGAGCATGATTTCAGTTGCGTCAAGGGTTGCGTTAATAGCAACTTTACCAGTGGAGGTTTTTATAAAATCAGCTCCGTTTTCTATACTTATTATGGAGGCTGTTTCTATTAATTTTGAAGTTTTTAATTCACCAGACTCAATAATAACTTTTAGAGTCTTTTTACCACAGATTTTTTTGGCTTTTTTTATCATTTTGCCTGCTAAATTTATTTTGCCATTAATTACTTGATGATAAGGTAGTACTATATCAACTTCGTCGCTACCTCGTTCAATTGCAAGTTTAGTCTCAAATAATGCCAAATTAATATCAGGCATACCAGATGGGAAGTTTGTAACGGTCGCAACTTTAATTCCAGTTTTTTTTAGTAATTTTATTGCATCTGGAACAAAGTGAGAGTATATACAAATAGCCGGCACGCATCCATTTGCAGTAACAGCATTTTTACATAAATTTTTGATATCTTCTTTAGTATCATTGGTATTTAATGATGTTAGGTCAATTAAACCCAAAATTTTTTGTGCCATTTCTACATTTTGTTGTTTTTTTCTAATCGTAGCCATTTATTCTTCTTCCATGAAATTAAGTTCCAATTTACCAACCACTTCGTTGTGAATTGGGTAATCTTTAGTATATTGATTGAAATATTGTAACATAAATTTAGGCATTTTGAGAATCGCTTCTTTATAATTTGATGTCAAATTAATAAATCCAGCATGTCCTCCTGTTTTGGTACCGACAAAACGAGTGCTGGGAGATAAGTCTGACTTGTTAGGCCAGGAATTAATTGGTATCATAGGGTCGTTTTCGGCTTGGAGTATCAAGGTTGGAGTAGTAATATCTTTAAGAAATCCGCGACAACTGGTTTGTTTATAATAATCTTTAGAATCTTTAAAGCTATAAATTTGGCAGATATATGTGTTATTAAACTCATCCAATGTATCTATCTTATGATCCGCAATTTCGATATTCTCAAACTGTTTGGCATAATCGCGCATTTTAGGTAGTAATGTTTGTAAGAAGGTTTTAACATAAACATGCTTATTAAAACCTTGATCAAGAATCCGAACAGTTTCATCCAAATCAAATGGGACTGAGATAGCCATTGCTGCTGTTATTAATGTTTGAGATGGGTTCTCACCTAGAAATTTTAGTAATGCATTACCACCAAGGGATACTCCTACCGCAAAAATTTCGCGGTTGCTGATTTTTTTTATTTTTTCTAATACCCATATCATATCTTCAAAATCACCCGCATGATAGAATTTGGGTTGAGTGTTTAACTCTTCCGAACAACCTCTAAAATGTGGTACAACTCCACGCCATCCCATTTGTTCTAAATAAAACATAATTCGTTTGGCATAGTGGCTTTTGGAGTTCCCCTCAGTTCCATGAAATAAAACAACAATAGGGCTATCGATAAGATCTTTATTTATCCAGTCTAAATCAATAAAATCATTATCTGGAGTGATTAGCCGTTCACGTATATATTGTGGTTTTATATTTTGAGTTAGATAAATTGGTATAATAGTATTCAAATGACTATTAGCTAAAATATTATTTAGACGTTTCATACTTTATTTCCAAGTGCTAAATACTTTCCAGTATAACCAACCTTGGATTTTACTAAACTCTCAGGAGTTCCAGAGAATATTATTTCACCTCCTAAAGCTCCGCCCTCAGGGCCTAGATCGACTATCCAATCAGCAGTTTTTATAACATCCAAATTATGTTCAATTACTACAACAGTATTCCCGTTTTCAACAAATTTATGTAATACCCCAAGAAGTAAATTAATATCATGAAAATGTAGTCCTGTAGTTGGCTCATCCAGTATATACATTGTTTTGCCAGTATCACGCTTAGATAACTCTAAGGCAAGCTTAACCCTTTGAGCTTCACCACCAGACAAAGTAGTTGCTGATTGTCCAAGACGAATATAACTAAGACCTACATCTATTAGAGTAGTTAGTTTTTTATTGATAGTTGGGATATGCTTAAAGAATACTGATGCATCTTCAACAGTCATTTCTAATACTTCATGAATATTTTTACCTTTGTAGGTGATTTCTAATGTCTCGCGGTTATAACGTTGCCCCTTGCAGTTATCACAAACAACATATATATCTGGCAAAAAGTGCATTTCTACTTTTATTAGCCCGTCTCCTGAGCAGGTTTCACAACGTCCACCTTTTACATTAAAAGAAAAACGTCCTGCTTGATAGCCTCGTTCTTTTGCCTGTGGTACTTGGGTAAATAAATCACGTATAAAGGTAAATAACCCAGTATAAGTAGCGGGATTAGATCGAGGTGTGCGTCCTATTGGGCTTTGATCAACATTAATTACCTTATCAAAATTTTCTAAGCCAATTATATCCTTGAATGGATATGGGTTATCATGGCTACCATAAATTTTTTGTGCCATTTCTTTATATAAAGTATCATTAATTAGAGTTGATTTTCCTGATCCAGATACTCCAGTAATACAAACAAAATTTCCAATTGGTAATTTTAGATTAACATTTTTTAAATTATTGCCACAGGCTTTATGTAATTCGAGATATCCTTTATCTTGTTTGCGGCGTTTTTTTGGAGAGTCAATGGTTTTAATGCCACAAAGATACTGACCTGTAATAGAGTCTTTGTTGTTAAGTATATCTTGAAGATTTCCGTGAGCTATAATCTCTCCACCATGTTCTCCAGCACCAGGGCCAATATCTACGATAAAATCAGCGGCTTTAATTGCATCTTCATCATGTTCAACAACTATTACAGTATTGCCTAAATCACGAAGTTTTTTAAGAGTGCCAATTAGTCTATCATTATCTCTTTGATGTAATCCAATCGAGGGTTCATCAAGTACATACATAACACCAGTTAGACCAGAACCAATTTGACTAGCAAGTCTTATTCTTTGGGCTTCACCACCAGATAAAGTATCAGCAGAGCGATTAAGGGTAATGTAGTTTAACCCAACATCAATCAAAAAACTAATACGCGTAATAATCTCTTTGATGATCTTATCTCCAATTGGTTTTTTATGACCTGTGAATATGATTTTATCAAAAAATCTATGGCAGTCATGGAGTTGCCAAGTCGTAATCTCAGGTAATGTTGTATTACTCACCATAACGCATCTTGATTCACGGCGTAGTCTTGAGCCTTCACACTCAGGGCAGGGTTTATTATTTTGATATTTAGCTAATTCATCTTTAACATGCTGGCTATCAGACTCATAATAACGGCGCTCTATCGTATGAATAATACCTTCAAAAGATTCCTTTTTGGAAACAACTTTACCATTATAACTAATAACATTCATGTTGATTAATTCTTCTTTGGAGCCATAAAGTAAAATATTTTTAATATTATCTGGAAGTGAATTATAATTGGTAGTAAGATCAAATTTATAATGTTTTGCCAGAGCTGTAACTAATTGATAAGTATACTGATTACGGCTGTCCCAGCCTTTAATTGCACCATCAGCAATCGAACACTCAGGATTTACTATAATCTTTTGAGGGTCAAAAAAAGTAATTTGCCCTAAGCCATTACATTTTTGACACGCTCCAAAGGGATTATTAAATGAGAACATACGCGGCTCTAATTCAGATATAGAATAATCACATTCCTTACATGAGAAAGTGCTAGAAAATAATTGTTCTTCATGATTCTCTAAATTTAGTGCAATGATTTTGCCATTACTATGTTTAAGCCCTGTTTCAATCGAATCAGTAAGACGGCGTTTAATATCGCTAGTTATCTTTACTCTATCAACTACGATTTCAATATTGTGTTTTTTGTTCTTATCTAGTTTGGGTGTTGTATCAATATCGTAGATTGTATTATCAATACGAACTTTGGTAAACCCCTGAGATTGAATGTTTTGTAATAAATCTAGATATTCACCCTTACGTCCACTAATTACTGGAGCAAGTAGGGCAATTTTGGTATTTTCAGGATAGATTAATATATTATCAACCATCTGTGATACTGATTGGCTTTGGAGTTTATGTTTATGTATTGGGCAAAAAGGATCGCCTACACGAGCAAATAAAAGTCTTAAATAATCATAAATTTCGGTAACCGTACCTACTGTTGAACGAGGGTTATGTGAGGTTGCTTTTTGTTCAATTGAAATAGCTGGGGATAGTCCTTCGATTAAATCTACATCAGGTTTATCCATTTGTTGTAAAAACTGTCTAGCATATGCAGATAATGACTCAACATAACGTCTTTGACCTTCAGCGTATAGGGTGTCAAAGGCAAGAGAGGACTTGCCAGATCCTGATAGTCCAGTAATAACTATTAGTTGGTTTTTAGGTAAATCAAGATCAATGTTTTTAAGGTTATGGGTTTTGGCACCGCGGATAACAATTTTGTCTAGCAATTTATTTTCCAATAATAAGTTTATTCTAAAGATAGATACTCATTATATCATGATACACAAAACAGGCTAATAATAATTAAATCTACTATTCGTGGATTCAAGCATCAAAAGAAACTGACAGTTTAAAAACTTCGCTCTATTAGATTCAACTCCTTATAAACACTTATTCATAACCAATCCTGAATATGCTTAATTTCTGCTTCAGATATTGTATCAAAATTAGTTCTTTTTGATATTAGCATAAAACCCCTAATTTGCTTAGGGGTTTTATGAAAGCGTTTATCATGCCATCCACTTAAATGTATTAATTGGGTGGCATTAGTTACTAATTAAGAA
>CANEUJ010000095.1 GCA_947441745.1 Neisseriaceae bacterium
TAATCTAGAGGCAATTATGTATTATGTGGGGGGAAATAGCAATACTATTGCAAAAAATCTTCAAATTGTTAGAGATGGGTCAATATTTTTAGGCAGTAAGGGCGGGATATTGCTTAATGGAGCGATATTGGGAAACTCTGGATGGCAAATAAACAGCGGGTCACCTTTTTTATCTGGAGCTTTACAATGTGGTGGGGCACTTAGTGATAATAGTCTTGCAGTAAATTTAGACCTATTTTTGGATTGGAATCAAAATTTACAGCCAAATAATTCAATATTAAGAGGATTAGACCGAACAACTGGAGTGCAATCACTTCCAGGTCATATTAAAAATGCAAATACTGCAAAATCAAATTTATACTTTGGCCAAAATAATGGGGTGGTTTTAGATAGTTCAAACCAAACTAATCCAACTAAATTATCAGTTTTATATAATGGTCAAGGAACGGGAGCTGCAACTATTGGAGTTGGTAATACAAAAATTGCATCATTAGTAGGTGATACTTTTAAACCAAGTCTGCAGTTTCAGGCGGGGCAGTACTGTACTTCACAAGAATTAGGTAAAGCGGTATTAGATCAAGGTCTCAATAATTCAGCTAGTTCATATCTTGCCAGAGGTACTTTGGTATGTACACAAAATAATATGTTATGTGGTAATGGACGCTATTGTTATTTACCATCAATTGCAAATAGCATTGTATTTCAAAATACAATTAAAGGTATTCAGGATACAAATGGTAATTTTTATTGTCCTGCAGATGTACCATTTGCCACTAGTTATACTTTAAGTAATACTAGTGGTCAAACCTATATATTTATGAATAGAGATAGTAACAATGTGCCTAACTCTATTAATGTTATTTCTCAAACACCTTCTGGAAGGATATCTGATTGGACATCATGGTCATGTCCAGGATGTGGCCAATATTTTATGACGGACTTCAAAAATGCTCGAGATAGAAATGAGTTATTACAGGTTGACCTTGGGAGTATTACGGGTAGCCCTGTAGGAACAATAGTGACAACACCAGGTGCTGTGACTTCTATAGATGGATCTATTGGTCAATATTCAGTAATTAGAGGATATTCAGTAAAAACTGGAGCAACTAGCTGCGATAATATTTGTTCTGGTATTTCTGGAATAGCCAGTCACAATTGGCAAACCTTAGGTACTCAAAGATATATACGAACAGGATTAGATTTACCTATCCAAAATCAAAACTTAGGATGTGCCTGTGAAAGAACTGACTTTGCAGGTATGAATCCAGACAATTACAATGGTGTTGCTGCAGTAATTGGTAATTTTACTGCAAAAATTACATCAGTAACATGTACAAATGCGTCCATATATACTAGTAACTAATATTCTATCCTATACTAGTTCACCATTAGAAAAATTATTATCTTTCTGTTTTTGCATTCGATTCATTCAATAATGAAAAGCAACGGTCAAATATGAGCATGATATTTATCAAAATATTAAATTTATTTATATTTTGTTATATTGATTGTAGATGCTTTGTTTTGGATAAACCAAAACTTAGGGAAATCATCGCGGCTGATTTAAGATTGTGTTATTTGAAGTAGGTCAATATATAGAGTTTTATAGCTTATTAAATGCTGATATTTTAGAGTTATTTAAATTAAAGCAACTAAAACCTAATAAACGTGGGGTATTGTATGGTTTTCCTAAGCAGTTGATTTATAAATATAAAGCATCTTTAAAAGAGGCAAGGCTATCTTGGATAATGATATGTGAAACAGGGCGTATGATTTGTGGCATAAAAGAGCGATTAGCATACTCGGAACTTATTTATTTATGAATGTATAATCTACAGCTAATTCTTTTATTTTATAGCTACAAATTTTAAACTTTCGCACTTCACTTTACAAATCACGTATCATTAATTAATTTTAACTAGCATTTTTGTAAATAAATTCTTTTAGGTTGTTTTCTGTATCCATATCAGATAATATAAATACTCATGCTTTATTTCTTAACTTTAGTTATTTTACGTGTAAATTCTAAAAAGGGTAGCTTTATTTTAACCTCAGTCTCCTGCTGACTAACTACTAATTCATTATCCAAAAAATTTACAAATATATCTACCGACTGTTCTAAAATAGCAACTTGCTGTTGCTCTGTCTTTGCATGTGATAACTCATATACCTTTTGGGTTAATTCTTTAAGCTGTGCAAACGCATCAATTATTGCAATTGTCGTTGCAGTTGCAGCTGGGCTTTTTAAGATTGTTGCTAGCATATACAGACCCCGCTCTGTAAATGCCTTAGGAATATAGGTACGCCCACCTTTTATTGAGGTAACAATTTGTGACCTCAATGGAATCCATTCTGGCTCAGTAAGTTCTATTATATACCCATCAGGAAATTTATCAATATTTCTACTAACCGCCTGGTTAAGGCTTTTGGTTTCTACACCATACAAATTAGCAATATCACTATCTAAAATCACTTTTTGATTGCGTATCTCAATAATCTTACTTGCAACATTATCGTATGTAATTACCTGCATTTATTACACCTTACTACATATATTAGTTCAATCCAACAATTATATCATAATAACCTTATTATAATGATAACAAGCAGAAGGTTGATGCGTAAATATACGCTAAGAAATCTTCAACTATAATAGATTTATTCTGCCTTACCACTTTAAATAAACCTATCAATCCCCTTAAATACTGCTTCGCGCTTGGTTTTGTTGGTCACTCTTACATAATATTTACTAGTAATTGAGGTATTACTGTGGCCCATTAATTTACTCATAACTGCTAAATTAATGTTCATAGCAGCATTATTATCTCCAAAAGTGTGCCTAAAAATATGTAAGCCAAATTTATTAATTCCAATGTTGGTCAGTATGCTCTTAACTGATCTAAAAATATTCCCTTGCGACATCTTACCACCTGTAGTGCTAGGAACAACATAGTCACTAGTTATATGTTGTTTAATCTTCTCTATATTATTACTAATAAACGTAATCGGAAAATCAAGGCTGCGTTCTTTAGCTCCTTTACCTACATATGTGAAGCGATAAACATATCCGTCTGTTTCATCATATTCTTCTTGGACATTACTCCATTGTAAATGAATTAATTCATCAATTCTAATTCCATGGAATAACAGCATTTTTAAAATTAGCGCACTTCGATTAGCTATAAAGCCTTTTAACTGATCTAATTTCTTAATATAGGCAATAATTCTATTTTGTTCATCTTGATTGAAGCTCTCAGCTTCTTTTTGTTCAAGTTTAACTTTCACCCCAGTGATGTTTAACTTTATTGCTCCATATACATTAAGATCTGAGTCTGCTATAAAATTGAGAAATTGCTTTATAACATTAATATTTAAATACTGACTATTCTTTTTTAGCCCTTGCTCACCTAGATAAATAATATAATTATTCAAAAAACATCTATTAATATCAAAAATTGACAAATTTTCATGTTTATCTAGTTTGCTAGCAATAAAATCATAAAATCGCTCTAAAATTAAAGTATAAGTTCTTATTGAGTTTTTTGAACCAGATAAAGATTTTTTGCTATCCAGGAATAATTTGCTAAATTTATTAATAATATCTAATATTCGCATATTTTGCTTAAAACCTAATATAATAAAAATTTTATACTAACTATTTACTACCATAATTAGTAACTTAGTAAGTATTATATCACTATTTTAAAATATTAATATGATAATAAACTATTATCATGTATATTTATAATTGATAAATAGCAGCCTCAATAAAAATAAATGCTTTGTACGCTATATTATTATCATGTATATTTTATCAAAATGTTAATTATCAATACACCTACAATATTAGCACATAAACTCCCAAACTTATGATATAATTCACTTTGTTTAAATAATTAAGAAAAATATAAACAATGCACTAATACAGATTTCTTTTATAATAAATACATAACATATGAAAATTAAGGTTAATAATGCAACTGACAGAATTATCAAATATCATACAAAATATTCATGTTGCGTTTTCTCGCCAAGCTGGACGTTCTGTCGATATCGCTCTTACAATGAGAAATTGGTTAATTGGATTCTATATTAAAGAGTATGAGCAAAAAGGGCATCATAGAGTAGAATACGGCACAAATATTATTAATAAGTTAGCAGAAGAATTACAAAAAGCTAATATACCATCAACATCATTAAGTAGCTTAAAACAATATAGACAATTTTATGAAACCTATCCATTAATTAGCCAGACAGTGTCTAGCCAATTAGAAGCACTTGTAAAACAACATTTTTTACCTAATGCAATTAGCCAGACACTGTCTGGCCAATTTAAACTCATCCCACCAAAGTTAAAAACATCACAAGACGTACCAAGCCTCCCTGTAGAAAAACTTGTTAATAACCTCTCTTATAGTCACTTCACTGAGTTAATAAAAATTAATGATCCACTAAAACGTAGTTTTTATGAAATTGAGTCTATTCGAAGCAATTGGGGTTCACGAGAACTTCGTCGGCAAATTAGTACGTTGTATTATGAACGACTTGGATTGTCAAAAAATAAAGAGAATATTGCAAAAATGGTTGCTACAGGCACTTATGCACATACTATTAATGATGTAATCCGTGATCCATATATGTTTGAATTTGTTGGAATCACACAAAATGAAGTGACTGAAGCCAATTTGGCTAGTGGGTTATTAAAACAGCTCAATAAGTTTTTTTTAGAAATGGGGCGAGGATTTTGTTTTGAAGCTAGCAATAAAAAAATTCTAATTGGTGATCAATTTTATTTTATAGATTTAGTTTTATATCATCGCATACTTAAATGTAGCGTTTTAATTGAATTAAAAATTAATGAACTAAACCATGAGCATATTGGACAATTAAACTCTTACGTAAATTACTATAAAAAGCATGAAATGTACTCTGGGGACAATCCTCCTATTGGTTTATTACTATGCACTGAAAAAAATGAAGCTTTAGCAGAATATGCTTTAGGTGGCATGGATAACCAGCTATTTATTTCAAAATATAAGTTAGAATTACCATCACAAAATGACATTAAAAACTTTATAGAAACCACACTAAAAAAATTAGTTGATTAAATAAAATTATTAAAAGGTATAAAAATGGAACAAACAAAAACCGAACCTACTAATAACTCTCCAGTTAAAGAGACTATCACTCGCAAAATCACATTCAAAAACCACGTCCTACGCGATTTAAGCACAATGGCATCACATTATCACTTTGATAAACCAATGAAGCAAGACGAGCTACTCTCAACGATGATTGAAGATATAATTGATTATTACTATAAAAACAAGTTCCTCAACGATCTCAAAAAATAATAATGTTGTAACAGTAAATAGCTATTTTGTAGCAAACGCATTACAAGCAAAATCATAGTTACCTCAAGATTTCTTAAACTAAGAAAACGATTGAACTTTGGGTTTTACCACATATTCGGGGCAAAACGGCAATGTTAACTAGGTAACAAATTGTAATCATTATGTTTTAATACAATTAAGTTACATGAATTTACTATTAACGATCTTAAATATGGCAAATATACGTCATTAAAATAGTTTATTGAACGACGAGTCATAAAGGGGTAGCTATGGACAGCGCAATTTTTTCAGAAAGACATGGATTCTACGAACAAGTTGAATCAGAAATTACAATACGCAATGAGGCTCCTCCAGAACTTAGGGGAATAATAGTTCAGTTAGCCGAAAAGTATGGAATGTCTGTAACGGCCTTACGTAAGCTTATATGTGATTTATTAATGAAGCGTATAGATGAAAATAATTGGTCAGATGTTAATATTCGTAATGAAATTATATATCTAATTGACAATGCACAATGGTATAAGGTCTATGATATTATTGAAATAATAAATATAAAATTAAACAATGATTATTTTATACAACAAATTAATAAATATTTCATAAAAAATGGCATTGGCTGGCAATTAGTTGATAATAAAATAGAAACAAGAAACCCTGAGGCCTCAGAGCAAATTATACGCCAGTCTTTAAGGTTACTGGATACCAATGATAATTATCAAACTACTCATAAAGAGTTGCACCATGCGATAAGTGATTTATCAATTCGCCCAGAATCTGATAATACTGGTGCCGTTCAGCATTCAATGGCAGCTTTAGAATGCTTCATGCGTGATGTATGTGATTCAAAAGATACATTAGGTAGAATATTACAAAAAAATAAAGGCATAATTCCTAATCCATTACCAGATGCTATTGAGAAATTATGGGGCTACGCATCTGAAAATGGTCGACATTTAAAAGAGGGACAAATTCCAACATATGCAGATGCTCAATTGATTGTTGGCATTTGTGCGACCATAATTACATATTTGTTAACTAAAA
>CANEUJ010000096.1 GCA_947441745.1 Neisseriaceae bacterium
CCATCCACTTAAGTGTATTAAGTGGATGGCATGATAAATTCGTAACTATAAAACCCCTAACTAAATTAGGGGTTTTATGCTAATATCAAAAAAGAACTAATTTTGACACAATATCTGAAGCAGAAATTACGTATTTTGTAAAATTTTATTCCACCACTATCAATTTATGTTACAATGTAACACTCTTGTGTATTTTTTTTTAAAAAAAAGGATTATTATGTTAAAAAAAAGTTTGGCATGTGGTTTAGCTGTTCTATCGATTGGACTTGCTAATGCTACTTCTATAAAGATTGTTGCAGCTGAGAATTTTTATGGTGAATTGGCAACTGAAATTGGTGGCAAAAATATTGAAGTACAAAGTATCATTACGAATCCTGATGCTGATCCACATTTATTTACAACATCTCCATCAATAAGTAAAGCTTTATCATCAGCCCAAATTATAATTTATAATGGTGCTGATTATGACCCATGGATGGAGCAGTTATTAAAATCAATAAATAATAAAAAGGTAATTATAATTAATGTAGCTGATCTTATGGGGATTAAATCTGGGGCTAATCCACATATTTGGTATAAATTAGACACATTTCCAATATTAGCCAAAGAGCTTACAAAACAAATCAAGTCAATAGATCCAAAAGCACAAATTGATTTGAACTTAAAACAATTTCTAAAAGAGAACCAACAAGTAGCACTAAAAGTGCATAATATCAAAGTTAAACATCATGGCGTATCTGTGACGGCTACCGAACCCGTATTTGGATATATGGCTAGTGATATGGGACTATCTATGCAAGGAATTGATTTTCAGTGGAAAATCATGAATGACACTGAGCCAAGTCCTCAAATGCTAGTAGCATATGAGGCTCTTCTGAAAAATCACAAAGTAAGCATTCTTTTCTACAACAAGCAAGTAACAGATTCAACTACTAAAAACATCCTAAAACTTGCACAAGATAATAAAATTCAAGTAGTAGGTGTAAATGAAACAATGCCTAAAAATACCAAAATTAACAAATGGTTATTAGACGCAATTAATAATACTAACAACGCCTTAGAAGCTAAATAACAAACAGTGCTATATAAGCCTTAACTATTCTTGGCGGGTAAAAATCTCGCCTTAATTTATAAAACCCATACTTCATAAAACTATCATAAATAAGAACATGATACAATACGGGATATTAAAGTTTTAGGGAGTTTGTAATGGAACACAAATTTTATACTTCAGTTGACAAAATAATTCAATCAATTAATGATGATAATCTATTAAAAACTGAACGTATTATTAAAACCCCACAATCACCAAGTTTAACTCTATCCAATGGCAAAGAAATGCTTAATTTTTGTGCTAATAATTATCTAGGCTTAGCTGATGATCAAGAATTGATAAATACTGCAAAAACCGCCTTAGATGAGTATGGCTATGGCGTGGCATCGGTTCGCTTTATATGTGGCACTCAAACTATTCATAAAGAACTAGAAAAATCAATCAGTGATTTCTTAGGTTATGAAGATACTATACTTTATGGCTCATGTTTTGATGCTAATGGTGGCTTATTTGAAACACTACTTAGTGATGAAGATGCAATTATTTCCGATGAATTAAACCATGCGTCAATAATTGATGGTATTCGCTTATGTAAAGCCAAACGTTTTCGCTATAAAAACAACAATATGACAGATCTTGAAGCACAATTAATTGCGGCTGATATGGCAGGTGCAAGATTTAAAATGATTGCAACTGATGGTGTGTTTTCTATGGATGGAGTTATAGCCAATCTAAAAGGAATATGTGATTTAGCTGATAAATACAATGCTATTGTTATGGTTGATGATTCACATGCAACGGGTTTTGTAGGTATTAATGGTCGTGGCACGCCTGAATTTTGTGGTGTTGAAGGTCGTATTGATATTATAACAGGTACTTTAGGTAAAGCTCTTGGTGGGGCTTCAGGTGGCTATATTAGTAGTCGGAAAAATGTAGTGAAACTACTTCGTAATAAATCACGTCCATACTTATTTTCAAATTCTCTAGCACCAGTAATCACTGCAACCACAATTAAAGTATTACAAAAGGTTAAACAATCAAATGCACTTCGCGAACAGTTAGACCAAAACAAAAAACAATTTCGTGATGGTCTAAGTAAAGCAGGATTTGATTTAATCCCTGGAGAGCATCCGATTATCCCAGTTATGTTATATGAAGAAAAACTTGCTGTTACTTTTGCAGAAAAACTACTTGAGCATGGAATATATGTAATTCCATTTTCATTTCCTGTAGTATCTAAAACTCGAGCTCGTATTCGAACCCAAATGTCTGCAAAACACACCCCTGAACAAATAGATAAAGCAATTAAAGCTTTTACCGCAGTTGGAATGGAACTAGGAATTATAAAATAACTTCTAATTTAGTTAAGGAAAATTAATAATGACAACGATGAAAGCTTTGATAAAAAGCAAACGTGAACCTGGGATATGGATGGGTGAAGTTGAAATACCTACTATTTTAAATAATGAAGTTTTGATTAAGATCAAAAAGACCGCTATTTGTGGTACCGATTTACATATTTATAAATGGGACGATTGGGCACAAAAAACTATACCAACCCCTATGCATGTAGGTCACGAATTTGTTGGTGAGATTGTAGAAATTGGTAGTAATGTAACACAAAATCTTAAAATTGGAGATCGCGTATCTGGTGAAGGACATATTGTCTGTGGGCACTGTCGCAACTGTCGTGCTGGTACATTTCATTTATGCCCAAATACAATTGGCGTTGGTGTTAATCGACCTGGTGCTTTTGCAGAGTTTTTAGCAATTCCAGCATTTAATGTATTTAAACTGCCAGATTATATAACTGATGATGTAGCAAGTATGCTTGATCCTTTTGGAAATGCAGTACATACAGCATTATCATTTAATTTGATTGGTGAAGATGTTTTAATTACTGGAGCTGGCCCAATAGGTGCAATGGCTGTTGCAATTTGCAAAAAAGTTGGAGCAAAAAATGTTATTATTACTGATGTCAATGATTACCGCTTAGATCTTGCTAAAAAAATGGGTGCTGATGCTGCAGTTAATGTTAGTGATTGTAAAACCGCCTTAGAAGTAGATACAAAAATCAGGACGGTTATGAAACAGCTTGGCATGGAAGAAGGTTTTGATGTTGGACTTGAAATGTCTGGAATTGAGTCTGCGATTCATTCAATGGTTGATTTGATGATTAATGGTGGCAAAATTGCTATGCTTGGAATTAGTGGTAAAAACGTTGCCATTGATTGGGATAAATTAGTATTTAAAGGTCTAACACTCAAGGGTATATACGGACGCGAAATGTTTGAAACTTGGTACAAAATGGTATCACTTGTAAAAGCTGGGCTTGATGTTGAACCAATAATTACCCACCGTATGCCTGTCAAAGATTATATAGATGGATTTGAGCTTATGAAGTCTGGTATTTGTGGTAAAGTCATTCTTGATTGGGAAAGCTAAAAGGTTTATAAATGCTTAAAATTTTTCTAGCGATGATGGTGCTTCAGTTTGGAGCTCTTATTCTACCTGGCCCTGATTTTGCAATTGTATTTAGAAATAGTATAATTAAAGGCAAACGAGCTGGGTTTTTTTGTGCGTGTGGTATTGCTGTTGCGATTTTAATAAATACTTTAATAACATATTTTATTGGTAGTGCTTTATATCTAAAACATCATCTACTATATTTATGCTTCATTGGCTGTGGCTTATTCTACTTGTTTTATATTAGTTTTTCTTTAATTCACAACTTCTGGTTATTACATAAACAAGAGGTTCAAGACATAGCTACAATTGCATCAAATATAAATAACAATTCATTTATGAGCGGATTACTAACAAATCTATCTAACATGAAAGCTATAGTATTCTTTAGTGCTTTATTACCTTTTGCTAATGCGCTTAATACATACTTTAAAATTTTAGCTTGGTTTGGGATGAGTTTTTCAGCTTTAGCTTGGTTTTCATTTATAACAATTATGTTTGGTAACAAAAAAGTACGCTTGGCATTTATTGCTAAAATTCATATTTTTGAACTCATAATTGGTATTGCAATATTCTTTTTTGCAAGTGTAATTTTTTATCAAGCGATCTATAAATACTTCATACATTAAACTAATTTGAAAAGGTATATAAATGAATAAAAGTTTATTTTTCTTATTAATGGTCGGACTAATTAGTATTAATAGCTGTAGTCAAAATAAAAAAAATAGGGCAAATATTCTATTAGTTGATGTTAATGCAGAACCTGCATCATTAGACCCACAAAAAGCTGAGGATGCACAAGAGTTTCGGGTTACCAATGACTTATTTGCTGGACTTGTTGATTATGATCAAACTAATAAACCAATTCCTGGTATGGCTTCATCTTGGGATATTAGTGATGATGGTAAAACCTTTACTTTTCATTTAAGACCTAACCTAAAATTCTCTGATGGTACACCTATTACTGCAAATGACTTTGTCTATACATATGAACGTTTAGTTGATCCCAAAACTGCATCTGCATATAATTTTTTATTAGCGGGAGTTGTTAATGCCAATGCCATTATGAAAGGCACCAAACCTGCTACTAGTCTTGGTGTATCAGCTTCTGACCCACATACTTTTGTAGTAAATCTGGAACGTCCAATGAGTGAATTTCTAACTTATATAACTGCTAATGCTGTATCAGTAGTGCCTCAAAAAACCATTGAACAATTTGGACTTGCTTGGACAGATCCTAAAAATATTGTTACCTCTGGTGCATATACTCTAAAAGAGCATATAGTAAATGGTTATATTGAAGCTGAAAAAAATATCAACTACTATGATGCAAACAGTGTACATATCGATAAAGTAAAATATTTTCCATATACTGATACTAATGTAAGCTTATCAAATTATGAAACAGATAATTTGGATACTACTTGGAAGAATATTCCAATAGATAGATTTGCTTCAATTCAAGAGAAATACAAAAACGAACTTCATGTAACTCCATCTGAAAGAAGTATTCATTTAAGTTTTAATCTCAAACTTCCTAAATACGCTAATAATCTAAAACTGCGTAAAGCTTTATCTATGGCTGTTGATAGAGATGTTCTTACCAAAGAAGTCTTAAAATCAGGACAACAACCTTTGTACTCTATCGTAACTCCAACTATTGAAAATGGGAAATATGCCGATACAAAATATGAATGGGCATCTTTGCCACGAGATAAACAAATAGCCGAAGCCAAAAAACTATTTGTCGAAGCAGGATATGGGGCAAACCATCCACTAAATGTTTCAATTTTAACATTTACCAATGATCAGAACAAAAAAATCTGTCTAGCTATTGCTGCCATGTGGAAATCTGTACTTGGAATTGATACTACACTTGATATTAAAGAAATGAAATCATGGATTGCTAGTGGTCATAAGGGGGATTTTGATATTCGCTTAAGTACTTGGGGTGCAGATTATAATTCAGTAACTACCTATACCCCACTTTATCAATGTGGTAATGGTAATAATTTCTCCAATTATTGTAGTAAAGATTATGAAGCTAAGATTAATACAGCACAAAATACTATTGATGCAAATGCTCAAATAATCGCTTATAAATCAGCGATCAATACCGTGCTTAATGATTACCCTGTAGTGCCATTAATAGAGCCATCACAGCAACGCTTAGTAAAACCTAGAGTACATAGCTATCAAATTGAAGATAATTATCTGGATAACGTGCAAAGTAAATGGATAACTCTAGGCAATTGACTTTATTACTACTTGAATTACTCATAAGAAATTAACCCGAATTAAACTGGTTAAGATTGGTTTGACATATTTATATATTTTAAATAACTACCTAAGTTATCTAAAACTCTCTCAGGTAGTATTTTTATTTGCTAGTAGGCAAAACTTATAGAATGATAAATATTTATTTTTGATTTGTTTTTAAAAATTTACTTACAACGATCACACCACACATATTTCCAAATATATTAACCATAGTTCTAAACCTATCAATTATTCTATCTAATGGTAACAAAATTGAAATGGCTGATAATGGAATATTTACAATTCTAAAAATCACTACCAAACTAACTAAACTAGTTTCTGGAATTCCACCTTCAGCCATACCTCCTAAAATACACGCTAAAGCAATTAACATCTGATAACCAATTGATAAATGTATCCCTAATATCTGTGAGAAAAACAATGCTGCAGCAACTTCATACATCATCATACCACCAATATTAATTGACGCACAAAG
>CANEUJ010000097.1 GCA_947441745.1 Neisseriaceae bacterium
TAATATGGAAGTGCTATATAAATGGCAACAAAAAATCCAATACCTCTTAATCGATGAATATCAAGATACTAATGAAAGCCAGTATCGCTTGATAAAGCTATTATGTGAACGTAGTGGCAAATTTACGGCTGTGGGGGATGATGACCAGTCTGTGTATGGCTGGAGAGGTGCAAGGGTAGAAAATCTACAACTTTTAAATAACGATTTTAAGCAGCTAAAAGTTATTAAACTTGAACAAAATTATCGTTCCACCAATACAATTCTTCGTGCGGCTAATAATGTAATTCATAACAACCCTAATTTATTTGAAAAAAAACTCTGGAGTCAACTAGGTACGGGAGAGGCTATAAGGATTATAGGGTGTAAAAATAATGAGGCAGAGGCTGATCTAATTGTGCGTAAATTAGCACTTCATCAATTAATGAATAATACCAAATTATCTGATTATGCAATTTTGTATCGTAGTAATTATCAGTCACGTGTTCTGGAACAAGCTCTTAGAAACCATCAGGTGCTTTATACTATATCAGGTGGTCAATCATTATTTGAAAAATCAGAGATAAAGGATATTTGTGCGTATTTACGTCTTATAGTCAATGAAGACGATGATACTGCATTTATTAGATCAATTACGACACCTAGACGCGGTATTGGGAATGTTACTTTGGATAAACTAAGTAGTTATGCTAAAAGCCGCAGTATTTCTCTATTTGAAGCGTTATTTGAAGAGGGCTTTGCTGCCATTTGTAATTCTACTCAACTTGAGGATTTATATGAATTTGGTAATTTAATTAATGATTTTCAACAACAAATCCCACGAGTTAGTGTTGGCGAATTATTAAATGACTTATTAGTTAAGATTGGCTACGAGGGTTATGTATATGAAAACGAAACGGTTAGTGGGGCTGAGAAAAAATGGGCTAATGTTTTGCAGTTAGTAGCTTGGTTAGATAAAAAATCTATTACTAGTGATAAAAATATCGCTGATTTAGTACAGATGCTTAATCTAATAAGCATATTAGAAGGTAAAGCTGAGGAGACTGTTGATTCGGTTAAATTAAGTACTTTACATGCATCCAAAGGGCTTGAGTTTCCTTTCGTGTATTTAATTAGCTGTGAAGAAGGTATTATGCCACATCAAGAGTCAATTAATACTGGCTCTATCGAAGAAGAGCGGCGGTTATTTTATGTTGGAATTACAAGAGCTAAGAATGGACTAACCATTAGTTATTGTAAAGAGAGAAAAGCTGCAGGTGAATTAAAGATAGTCGAACGCTCACGTTTCCTAGATGAGATGGGGGATGATAATCTAATTGATGACTCAAAACGTAAGCATGAGAAAATAACTGATAATAATGAACTCCAAAGTAGGCTACAACAGCTAAAGAACCTACTTAATTGATAGTGTAAACCACAAGCAATACGAAGTGCTTCTGGTTTTTATCTGGATAGTAATTATAACCCATTTTTATTGAGCTACATTAAAATTATACCAAATATGGTTTTTATAATCATATAGCTTACATGTTTTAAATATATTTAATAGTGTTGAGAAATTTAACTTATATTCATGAATATAAGCACTATAATGTTCCTTAATACTAGAAAAAGCAGTCTTCAAGCGATAAAATGGTATTCTAATATCTGCATGGTGCGGAGTGTGGATTAGAATATGATGTGTAATAAATTTATCAACTAACCAATTGGTATGAATTACGGTAGTGCAAAAAACTGCACCAATAGTATGGTTCCACTCTGATCTTTCGTCAAAGAAAGGCACCTGCGGGTGTGTGTGGTGGATATATACGATAAGTGAGATTACATAGTTAAATACGATAAATGGTACTATCAAAGCCGCAAATACTGAAAACCAGCCTTGATGTGAATAATAAATTGTACCAATTAATAAAGCAAATAGCACTACAGCTAGCTTACCGATTTTTATAGCTCTAACTTTGGAGGCTTGTAGATCATCAGGCATAAACATAACCATTTTTGGCCACCATACTTTTATTATATAGTGTAGACCACAACCCCAGAAGCTGCGTTCTGCACGATATAAGAATTTTTTAAATCCACTGAGTGATTTGTACTCATCAATAGTAAGTGGACGCCAAATCCAATCAATTGGACTAAATGAAGTAAAGCCATGGTGAATACGGTTATGCCCAAAACACCATAGACGATAACTATTAAGTGCTGGGAGCATGTAGATAGTACCCATAATTTCAGCTACCCATTTATTTTTAAACAATGACCCATGAGCGGCGTCATGAGCAAGGACAAACATTCCTGAAGCGGCTATTCCAGCTAAAAAGCCAGAAATTAATTTACCAATGTAATTATTTATGGCAAATACGCCATACATAAAAAATAAATAAAATGCCATATCTAAAGCACACCAAAAAATTACTGTAGGCATGGATTTTTTATATGCTTTAGGGGTGATTTTTTGCCTAAGCTCTGTGATGTCTTTTTGTGTCAAATCTGCGTAATCAGAGGTTATATTCATTTTTAACTCGGTTTCTAATATAAATAAATTGTTAATATACCATTATTTTACCACGATTCTATGGTATTATAACTCCAAATTAATATTTGTGGTGATATTCTTATGCAAATTTCATTATTTCGTTATATTTTTATTATATTATTGGGTAGTTCCATGGCGTTTGCCTTTCCACCCAATGCCGTTAGTTATATTGTTTTTGTTATCTTGGTATTATTTATTCTTGGACTGCAACAGCGGTTTACGAAATCAAGCTTTTGGTATGGCTATAGCTTTTATTTTGGTGCAGTTGTTGCATTTATTGGCTATTGGTTTAGTAGTTACTTTCATACCCAGCTTGGTACGGGATATTTATTATCGTATGCAGTTACCTCGATTATTTGTTTTTATACTGCGGTTTATATAGGTATTATCTGTTTTTTATATAATAAACTACGAACTTGCAATCAGTTTTTTAATTTGGTATTTTTAGTTCCATCTCTTTGGGTGCTAACTGAGTTAATTAGAGGGCTATTTTTTCCACGTTCGTGGTATGTGCTTGGAAATATAGTAGTTAATAACTCACTCTTTTTAGGTTTTTATCCTATTTTTGGTGTATACTTTGTGTCATGGCTAATTATTGCTTTTTCAGGGTTAATTTGTTATTTTATTCTTTATCAACAAAAATCTCTGGGTGGGTGCATAAAGTCCTTATTTGTGATTTTAGTATGTGTTAGTTTTTCGTATTTACTTTCTCAAATACGATATACCCATAAATTTGGGAGTCCAATCAAAGTTGCACTAATTCAGCCTAGTGTTTTTTCAACTATTAGTCTTACAGAGCAACAACTTCTAGAAACAGAAAGTATTGTTGCAAGGCTCGTAACCAATGTTAAAGCTAGTTTAATAATACTCCCAGAAACCATATTTGGGACAGACCCACACTATTTGAGTGATGATTATTTTGATAGATTAAAGCATTTAACAATAGGTGGAGAAGTTATTTTTGGCTCCCCACTTAGTTGGCCAGGAGAGCCACATCAAACTGGAGTAGCTAATATAAAAACCCCAAATCATCTAATCTATACAAAACATTATCTAGTACCATTTGGTGAGTATATACCTTTACAAGGTAATCCTATAATAGATTTTCTGGTGCAGAGTATTGGGTTTAGTTTAACAAACTATATACCTGGAGCATATATTCAAAAACCTATGCAAGTTAATGGGCAAAAATTTGCATTTAATATCTGTTATGAAAATACAATTAACGATTTTGTTGCTAAAAATGCAGTAGCTGCAACTATTTTAATCAACCAATCAGATTTATCATGGTATGGAAAGACGGTGATGAAGGATTCATCATTACAGTTTTCACAGGCTCGTGCTTTAGAAAATCAGCGTTATTTCTTACAAGATGGTAATACTGGAGACACTGTAGTTATAAACCCTATGGGTCAAATAGAACAAAAGATTCCCGCTTTTGAAGAGGGGGTAATAACCACAGTTGTACAGGGATATAGCGGTACTACACCATTTGAATTGATGGGTAATATTCCAGTTTGGTTATTATGTTGTCTGGTATTATTATTTGCAATTATCAAAAAATTTCTGCAAGGAATATAACTATTTTAGAGCATAGATCCTCGACTCACATTTAGGCAACAGAATTTGTGTGTCGAGGATCGTAAGGAGGGTTATCTACTTATAAACTTGGTGTTTAGCACATAATTCTAAAGCTTGTTGCTTAACTCGCTCAATCACTTCAAGATTTGTAGGGTTTTCTAATACATCAGCTATCATATGACCAAGCATTTCACATTCAGTTTCTTTAAATCCACGAGTAGTAACTGCTGGAGTCCCAAGGCGGATACCTGAAGTTACAAAAGGCTTCTCTGGGTCATTTGGTATTGAGTTTTTATTAATTGTGATATTAGCTAATCCAAGGGCTTCTTCAGCTGTTTTTCCAGTAATACCTTTAGATCTTAAATCAACAAGCATTACGTGAGATTCGGTTTTACCAGATACAATCCTAAGTCCTCTTTTAACTAATGTTTGTGCCAAAATATTAGCATTTTTTTTAACTTGAGTTTGGTAGGTTTTAAACTCTGGTTGTAGTGCTTCTTGAAAGGAAACTGCTTTTGCTGCGATTATATGTTCTAATGGGCCACCTTGTAATCCAGGGAAAATTGAAGAATTAAGTATTTTCTCATACTCGGCCTTAGCAAGAATAATCCCACCACGTGGGCCACGAAGTGTCTTATGGGTAGTAGAAGTAACAAAATCAGCATAAGGGACTGGATTTGGATATACTCCAGCAGCAATTAAGCCTGAGTAATGTGCCATATCAACCATAAGAAGAGCTCCTGATTGTTTAGCAATTTCATTAAATTTTTTAAAATCAATCTCGAGTGAGTAAGCTGATGCACCAGCTACTATTAATTTTGGCTTATGTTCCAGAGCTAATTTGAGAACTACATCATAATCAATTTCTTCTTTCTCATTTAACCCATAGCTCACAAAATTAAATAATTTACCTGATAAATTCACTGGTGAACCATGAGTCAAATGCCCACCATCAGCTAATGACATCCCAAGAACAGTATCTCCAGGGTTTAATACTGCAAAATATACTGCCTGATTAGCTTGAGAGCCAGAGTGTGGTTGCACATTAGCATATTCCGCACCAAACAGTTTTTTTAGCCTATCTATTGCTAGTTGTTCAACCATATCAACATATTTACATCCGCCGTAGTAGCGTTTATTAGGGTATCCTTCGGCGTATTTATTAGTAAGAACTGAGCCTTGAGCTTCCATAACCGCTTTTGAGGCATAGTTTTCTGAAGCAATTAATTCTATATGTTCTTCTTGGCGAGTCTTCTCCTGTTCCATATAGCCAAATAATTCATTATCACTTTGTTTAATCGATGCATTAAAATCAAGCATGTTTTGTCCTTTTAAATTTGTTATTCTTTTGTTCTGCCGTATTTATCATCAAAACGTACTATGTCGTCTTCACCTAGATATTTACCACATTGCACCTCAATGATTACTAGATTCTCATCCGTATTGTTTTCTAAGCGATGCTTCATTTCAGTTTCTATATAAGTTGATTGATTTGCTATTAATTCAAATCTTTCATTATTTTTGGTAACTGTTGCAACACCATCAACTACAACCCAATGCTCAGTTCTGTGGTGATGTTTTTGAAGCGATAATGCAGCGTGTGGTTTTAACTCAAGACGTTTTATCTTATAAAAAGGCCCTTCTTCAAGTACTGTATGTGTTCCCCAGGGGCGATAAGCTGTTTGGTGAAGCTCGAATGTGCGATGCTCCATTTTTTTTAGTCGCTCAAAGATAATCTTTACATTTTGAGCATGATTTTTATCAGCTACGAGTACCGCATCAGGGGTATCTACAATAATAAGATCCTTAATATCAACTCCAGCAATTATTCTATCAGTTGAATAAATCAGACAATCTTTGGTATTGTGTAATACGCTTTCACCAATTATAGCGTTATTATCTTTGTCTTTGGGTAATGTTTGGGCTATTGATAACCAAGAGCCAATATCTGACCATCCAATAGAGCATGGTAATACAGCTGTTTTTTTGCTTTTTTCAAAAAGAGCATAGTCAATTGAAATGCTCTCTGGTTGTAAAAACAACTCACGATTTAGATGGACTATTTTACTATTATTTAAGGTATCAATTTTTGATTTGGATAAGCAGTTAGTAGTTGCTTTAAGTAA
>CANEUJ010000098.1 GCA_947441745.1 Neisseriaceae bacterium
ATTGTGATTGGATGGTTTCCATTGCAGATACAATTTTTGCATCTTTAATTGCAGCAAATCCAATTCGCCAACCTGTCATAGAGTATGCCTTAGAAACTCCATTAATTACTATAGTTCGATTAATTAATTCAGGAGCCACATTAACAATATTAGAAAATGTTTGATCATTAAATAAAATATGTTCATAGATATCATCAGTAATGATATATATTTCGGGGTGGTGGTTTAATATATCAGCTAAGGCTTTTAGTTCTTCTTTAGTATATACCATTCCTGTTGGATTACTAGGACTATTTATAAATATTGCTTTTGTTTTTGAAGTTAATGAGTTATTTAACTTTTCTGGGGTGAGTTTATAATTATCTTCGATTGAGCAGGCCACACATATAGGAGTGCCGCCACATAAAAGCACCATATCAGGGTAAGATACCCAATATGGAGCGGGTATTATAACTTCATCACCTTCATCAATTATGGCTTGAAGAGCATTGTAGATACTATGTTTCCCACCAGCAGATACTATAACTTCGTTAGTAGTATATTTAAGGTTGTTTTCTCTGTTAAATTTGTCAACAACAGCTTGTTTTAGCTCTGGGGTGCCACCTACGTTAGTATATTTGGTTTTTCCATCATTGATAGCTTTTATGGCTACATCTTTTATATGTTGTGGAGTGTCAAAGTCAGGCTCTCCAGCAGCAAGAGTAACTACATCTAATCCATTACTTTTCATTTTACGAGCCTTGCCCATAACAGCTATAGTAGGGGACTCCTTGATAAGCGACATGCGTTTAGCAATACTCATTCAATTTCCTTTTTGGTTACAGTTTTCTTTTTACGTTTACGTTTTTTAGGTGCTTTTTTCATGGCTTCTTCTTTTGGAAGCTCTTCTTGTAATAGTATTCGTAGGTCGTTATCACCATTTATAAAACGATCCCACCAGCTAAACATAATCGGGTCAATTTGTCCAGCATCATGTCTTAGAGAGAATAAGTGCCAAGCTTGTCTAAAGCGAGGTACTGTTAATATATGTCCCAGATGTTTAATAGTGGGAGTCTCAAATTCTAATTGGAGTATCCATACATCACGCATTGCAGAGAAGGTGTATTTTGTAATTCCGATACTATTAGCAAAATCTCTATGTTGATAAATGGCATCTAATAATGCTTGGTGGGTATTAGTGCCACTGGCAATTAATTTTTGCCAAGCTGTGTATACCATATTCCATATTAAACCAGATAAGATGAAAACTAATGAAACATCACTAGTTTCCTGTAATCTAGCATCAGTTTTTTCTAAAGATTTGATAGCAAAAACATCGGGTTTTGTTTTAAAAAACAGATGGTCAAATAAGGTAAATACCCCATGTGGTAGATTTACCTCGCGTAATTTATTTATACAGGCAACGGAACTACCAGATAAAAGTATTTTAAGCATTTCTTCATACATTCGCCCTTTGTTTTCATGGGTTAGTAAATGCTTCATTTTGGCAAATGGTGTAAATGTGTTTTTTTCAATTTGTAAATTAAGTTTTACAGCAAGGCGAAAAGCTCGAAGCATTCTAACTGGGTCTTCAGTATAACGTTCTTTTGGTTCACCAATAATGCGAATTAGTTTCTTTTCAATATCCTTAAGGCCGTTGTTATAATCAATAACAATTTCATTAATGGGGTCATAATATAATGCATTGATAGTAAAATCGCGTCTAACAGCATCTTCTTTTTGAGTGCCATAATTATTGTCTTCAATAATACGCCCACGCTCATTTAAGTTGTTTTTATTTACTTTTGAGCTACGATATGTTGAGATTTCAATAATATGCCTTTCGCTAATTGGGCGATTATTGACCATTTTTTCTGGGTTAATATTATCAAAAATTACATGTACGATTTTAAACCTGCGCCCGATAATTAGAGAATTCTTCTTGAATATTTTCTTTACTTGTTCGGGTGTTGCATTAGTAACAATATCAAAATCTTTAGGGGTTTTATTTAGTAATAAATCACGAACTCCACCGCCTACAATATAACCATCAAATTTACTAGCATGTAGTTTTTCTATTACATAAATTGCATCATGTTTGACAAGTTGTTTATCTATGCCTAGGCTTTGTGCGGATATTGTTTTTTTAGTCATTAAAAATCTTATCTAAAATTATTGTATATGTTTTGGCAAGAGCAAATAAATCATTTTGATTAATATTCTCATTAATCTGGTGTATATATTTATTTGATAATCCAAATTCCAAAACTTCGGTAGATACATCTACAAGGAATCTACCATCAGATGTGCCACCATCAGTTTTAAGTTGTGGTATGACTTTTAGTTCTTCACTAATCGTATCAACAACTATTTTATTTAAACGTCCTGGTTTAGTATAAAATGGTTGTGCTGAATTCCTCCACCTGATATTATACTTGAGATTGTGCTTGTTTAATATATCTTCTACTTTTATAATTAAATTATCACTAGTATGAAGGTTGTTATAGCGAAAGTTGAAACTAGCAAATAAATTATCAGGAATTACATTGTCAACACCCAGCCCAGAGTTTAGATTAGCAAATTGTAATGAAGTGGCTGGAAAAAATTCATTTCCATCATCCCATTTTGTGCTTGTTAGTTCTTTTAGGGCATTAGCGAATAGATGTATAGGGTTTTTACATAACTCAGGATAAGCTATATGCCCTTGAAGCCCAATTACTTCTAAATACCCAGTTAATGAGCCACGCCTACCGACTTTAATTACATCGCCTAAATTATCCACACTTGTAGGTTCGCCAACTAAGCAATAATCAAGAGTAATATTATTTTGTTTAAGGTGTTCTACCATGAGGGTTGTGCCATCAGTTGCTGCTGCTTCTTCATCAGAGGTAATTAATAACATGATCGAGCCATTGATAGATTTTACTTGTTTAAGTAGTTCATTCACTGCAAACATAAAAGCAGCAATTGCACCTTTCATGTCGCCAATACCACGCCCATATAGACGATTATTATAACTGCTTAATACAAATGGGTCGTATGTCCATTTGGATATTTCCCCAGTTGGAACTACATCTACATGTCCTGCGAAAGCAAATATTGGAGATTTATCGCCAAATCGTGCAATAAGGTTTGTGGTGTCATTTCTATCGTGTCGTGTTGTAACAAACCCCAGGTTTTTTAAATATTTCTCTATATAGTCTATACTTCCATCTTGAAATGGGCTAATTGATTTAAAACTAATCAAATCTTTAGTTATATTGAGTAGTTCATTATTTATTTCCATGATTTTGAGGTATTCTATAATTATTCATTGTCAGAATTATACCAAGTATAGTACAATCGTGTTAAATAATTTATTGATAATGGAATTATTTGTCGATTTATTGTTGATTTATTTTAAATTACTGTGATATAATCTTGGGCTAAAAGTTTGCAAGGTTTTTGTTATAAAGGAATAAAATGCCTACTATTAATCAATTGGTTAGAAAGCCACGTGTAAGTGTTCGTTACAAGAGCAAATCACCAGCTTTAGCTAACTGTCCTCAAAAAAGAGGAGTGTGCACGCGTGTTTATACTACAACACCGAAGAAGCCAAATTCTGCATTACGTAAAGTATGTCGTGTTAGGTTGACTAACGGTTTTGAAGTAACAAGTTATATTGGTGGTGAAGGTCACAATTTACAAGAGCATAGCGTTGTTTTAATTCGTGGTGGTCGTGTAAAAGATCTACCAGGTGTGCGTTACCACTGTGTACGCGGTTCTCTTGATTTGGCTGGTGTTAAGAGCCGTCAACAATCAAGATCTAAATATGGTGCTAAGCGCCCTAAATAAATAGGTTTTAAAGGATAGTATTATGCCTAGACGTAGAGAAGTTGAGAAGAGACACGTTCTTCCAGATCCTAAATATAAAAGCACTGAGTTATCAAAATTCATTAACATAATTATGGAATGTGGTAAAAAATCTGTTGCCGAAAAAATTGTATATGATGCACTAGAAGTTGCACAAACAAAAACTAAAAAAGATGGAATAACTGTATTTAGTCAAGCGATGGAAGCAGTTAAACCAATAGTAGAATTAAAATCACGCCGTGTTGGTGGTGCTAACTACCAGATTCCAATTGAAGTTGCTCCAAGTCGTCAAGTTGCTCTTGCAATGCGTTGGATTCGTGATGCTGCGAGAAAACGTGGCGAAAAATCTATGGGTTTACGGTTAGGTAATGAGCTTGTTGAGGCTATTGAAGGCCGTGGTGCAGCTATGAAACGCCGTGATGAAGTACATAAAATGGCAGAAGCAAACAAAGCATTTGCTCACTTCCGCTATTAATCACTAGGAGATACATATTATGGCGAGAAAGACCCCGATTGAAAGATATCGTAATATTGGAATTTCAGCACATATCGATGCTGGTAAAACCACAACTACAGAACGTGTATTGTTCTATACTGGTGTAAATCACAAAATTGGTGAAGTACATGAAGGTGCTGCAACAATGGACTGGATGGAACAAGAGCAGGAGCGTGGTATTACAATTACTTCTGCTGCTACAACTACATTTTGGAAAGGTATGAATAATCAATACCAACCTCATAGAATTAACATTATTGACACCCCAGGTCACGTTGATTTTACTATTGAAGTAGAACGTTCTATGCGTGTGCTTGATGGAGCATGTATGGTTTATTGTGCTGTTGGTGGCGTACAGCCTCAATCAGAAACTGTGTGGCGTCAAGCTAATAAGTACAAAGTACCAAGAATCGCATTTGTAAACAAAATGGATCGTCAAGGTGCTAACTTCTTAAAAGTTGTGGATCAAATTAAAACTCGCCTTAAAGGTAATCCAGTTGCAATGCAAATAGCAATTGGTGCTGAAGAGCACTTCACAGGTGTGATTGATTTAGTAAAAATGAAAGCTATTGCTTGGGATGATAAAACCCAAGGTATGACTTTTGACTATGTTGATATTCCTGCTGACTTGGTAGATTTGTGTGCTAAATACCGTGAAATAATGGTTGAAACTGCTGCTGAAGCTAATGAAGAGCTAATGAATAAATACCTAGAAACAGGTGAATTAACTGAAGAAGAAATCAAAGCTGGTATTCGTCACAGAACTATCGCTTGCGAAATTATTCCTATGTTTTGTGGTTCTGCTTTCAAAAATAAAGGTGTTCAGGCTATGCTTGATGCTGTGGTTGATTATCTGCCATCGCCAAGTGAAATTCCTCCGGTAACTGGTGAGTTATCAGATGGTACTCAAGGTGAAAGAAAAGCTCTTGACAGTGAGCCATTTGCTGGTTTAGCATTTAAACTAATGAATGACCCATATGTTGGACAATTGACTTTCTTCCGTGTTTACTCAGGTGTGGTTAAGTCAGGTGATAGCGTTTATAACCCTATCAAAGGTAAAAAAGAGCGTATCGGACGTATCGTACAGATGCATGCTAATCAACGTGAAGAAATTGAAGAGGTTTGTGCTGGTGATATAGCAGCTGCTGTAGGTCTTAAAGAAGTTACAACTGGTGACACATTATGTGATCTAAACAAAGAAATTATTCTGGAAAGAATGATTTTTCCAGAGCCAGTTATTCATATTGCTATTGAACCAAAAACAAAAGCCGATCAGGAAAAAATGGGTATAGCACTTAATCGTTTGGCAAAAGAAGATCCTTCATTTAGAATTAAGGGTGATGAAGAGACTGGTCAAACTATTATTTCTGGTATGGGTGAGCTTCACTTAGAAATTATTGTTGACCGTATGCGCCGTGAGTTTGGTGTTGAAGCTAATGTAGGTGCTCCTCAAGTAGCTTATCGTGAAACAATCCGTAAGGCAGTTGAGGTTGAAGGCAAACACATTAAGCAATCTGGTGGTAAGGGTCAATATGGTCATGTATGGCTTAAAGTTGAACCTCAGGTTGAGGGTGGCGGATATGAGTTTGTTGATGCTATTAAGGGCGGATCAGTTCCACGCGAGTTTATTCCGTCAGTTGACTATGGTATTACGGGTGCAATGAAATCAGGTGTGATTGCTGGATACCCTGTAGTTGATGTTAAAGTAACATTGTTTGATGGTTCATACCATGATGTCGATTCTTCGCAATTAGCGTTTGAGTTGGCTGGGTCTATGGGTTTCAAAGATGGTATGCGTAAAGCTAGTCCTGTATTATTAGAGCCTATGATGTCAGTTGAAGTTGAGACTCCTGAAGAGTATATG